>JBGVLA010000108.1:0-52471 GCA_045124015.1 Eubacteriales bacterium
AGGATGACGTTTAATTTCATAAAAAGATCGACAGTGAGAGCTGTCGATTTTTTATTTATATAAATTCAACGAGTTCAAATTTTTATTTTTGAAAGAAAAAAGTTGCAAAAAGAAAAGGCGGTCAAAGACCGCCTTAAAAAAATCATATCAAAGTACGTTTCTCGTGGTTTCGGTGCGTTTCGCAAGGATCGAACCGACGAAAGAGATCACAATGGACACGACCGCAACCGACGCGACCACAAGCAAAACCGTCTGCCAGTTTGCCTTTTCCGCGATAAGACCAAGTCCGTATGTACTGCAAATACTGCCAACGTAGCAACAAGCATCCAGAAGTGCGGAGATGCTGCCGACGTTGCCGTACTGACGGATGCTGAAGGGGATCACGCTGGTCGTCAGATTGATGATACAGCAGATCATAAGATACATGAGCGCAAAGCAAAGGATCGTAACAGCCGTCAGCTTATACGGATACAGCGCGATGATGGTGATCAAAAGCGCGGAAGCGATCAAAAAGAAGAGCGATTCCAGGCGAAGATGCCCTTTGATCTTTTGATTGAGCTTTCTGACGAGCATTGCACCGAAAAGCGAAATGACGGGCAAGATCATCGTCAAAACAATGGAAAGCGATTCACGGACACCAAATTCTTCTTTGAGAATGGTAGGAAGCCACGTTACGACGCCGTCGCGGATGAACGCGCAAAAGGCGGCGCAAACACAAGCAAAAACGAAAACAAGCGTGAAATAACGGGTAAAAAGATGGATCTTTTGCGCGCTTGTCGCGTTTGCTACAGGAACAGGCTCATCCACTTCGATCGCACCAAAGGAATGGAACGCGACCTCTGTATAACGAACACCTGCATACCAAAGAACGGCAACACCGATGAGAAGTGCAGACGCTACGTAGAAAAGCATACGCCACGTGATACCAAGCTCGGTGAAAATCGCAGAAAGTCCGTAACAAACGAGCGTACCGATGGCAAGCGTCATACAGTTCCAAACGATGGCGCGGCTGACCTCTGCCTTGGAAAGATATTTCGATTGGATATTCAGGATGCTGCACCAAAGCGTACTCTGCACAAGACCGTTGACGAGCCAAACGATCTGCATCGCGGCGATGCTATCAAGAAGTCCAATGCCGAGGTTACAAAGCCCCGAAACAGTCATGGAAAAAGCAACGACATACTTGGGGTTATAATAACGGGACAAAAATGCGTTCAGGAGCTGACCTGCCGCATAGCTGAAAAAGAAGAAGGAGCTGACCATACCGCCTTCATCCTTGGTAATACCGAAATCCGCAATGATGGATACGAGATTTGCTTGATAACCAAGTCTGCCAACGTATGCCATGGAATACGTCAGACAGCAAAGCAGAATGAGCATTGTCGATCTCTTTCTGTCAAGAACTTTCATAGTTTATAGATCCTTTCGGGTATTTTGAAATCAAGTACCTTATATTTTATCATATCAAGAATCAAAAGTCAACAAAATCACCCGTTTGTTTTACAGAAAAGGCAAGATTTCTCTTGTTGTATCCCCAAAAATATGGTAAAATCATCATGATAAAGGAGAGGATCGTCATGTATACAGAAATCGAAAAACGAGTACAACAAGAATTATTCGCCCTTGCTGATGAAGCCTATCGGGATTTTCAAGCCCTTCTCGTTCCCAATGTTGAAAAAGAACGTATCCTCGGCGTGCGCACGCCCATTTTGCGTAGATTTGCGGGCGCTTTTGCCAAAACAGACGATGCGTCGGCGTTTTGCTCTGCGCTTCCGCACCGCTATTATGATGAAAATAATCTCCATGCGTTTTTGGTGGAAAAGATACGGGATATCGATGCTTTGGAGGCGGCGCTCGACCGCTTTCTCCCTTATGTAGATAATTGGGCGACGTGCGACTCGATGAATCCGAAAATTTTTGCCAAATATCCCGAAAAACGCCTCATGATAGCGAAAAAATGGATCGCTTCCAATCATACTTATACCATTCGTTACGGCATGGGTATCCTCATGCGATATGACCTTGGAGAAACCTTTACGCCCGACATTCTGACGCTCATCACATCGGTCAGATCGGAGGAATACTACGTCAATATGATGCAGGCGTGGTTTTTGGCGACTGCGCTTGCAAAGCAATGGGATGCCACGCTCCCCTATCTCACGGAGAAAAGGCTTCCCGTTTGGATACATAACAAAACGATACAAAAAGCCATAGAAAGCTATCGCATCACGGCAGAGCAAAAGGATTTTTTAAGAACGCTGAAGATCAAATAGATTCATCGGGCGATTTATGAATCGCCACTATTCTGTAACACTACACAAAAGCCCTTTTTTGGGATTTTTGCATCAAAGGCATACAATTCTCGGAAAACGAGAGAGATTTTCGGTTTATGGGGTGGAAAATCCTCACTCGATATGCGAAAATAAAGACAGAAAAAGGGCACCGCCCCAGCATATCTGCGCCAAAGCCGGCTTGGCACAGATCTCAAAAACGCCGTATTACGGCAGGAGGTACTTATGGAAAAGAAAACGATCGGCGCATTTATCGCCGTCTTACGAAAAGCAAACGGTATGACCCAGCGTGAGCTTGCGGAAAAGCTCAACGTATCCGACAAAGCGGTCAGCAGATGGGAGCGCGACGAATGTGCGCCCGACCTTTCGCTGATCCCCGTGATCGCGGAGATCTTCAATATTACGACAGACGAGCTTCTCCGTGGAGAACGCAAAACAAAAAATGCGGAGGAAACCGAAGCCCCTGCGGAAGCATCCGTTTATATCCGCGAAAAAAGCAACAAGCAATTTCAAAATCTCTTACGCACGAAGCTCATGCGTCTGCACGAGCGCAGTATGATCTCCTATGGTCTGATGTTCGTGGGATTTATCGTCGCGCTCATTTGCAATCTTGTATTCACCAAAGCCGTCCTCGGCTTCTTCCTTGCGCTCGTTTGTTATGCGGCGGCGCTCATTACGGAGATATGCTTTTTGCGCCGCGCAAAGCTCGACGAGGACGATGCTTTTGACTATGGAAAATGGCTGACCTATCAAAACGATATCGTCCGCATCGGCGAAAGATCCTTTTTCGTCCTTTGGATGTTCCTCGGCGTTACGCTTCCGTTCCTTATTGCGATCGGCATCAGCGGTGTCAACGCAGGACTTGAGTTTGGGGCATATCTTCTTCTCGCTTTGATCTTCGGCGTGATATTCTTGATCGTGGGCTATATGCTCCTTACGTTCATGGTCCAGCCAAAGCTCATGCAAGCGGGATTGCTCTTTTTGACCGACTCCGAAAAGGAAAATCACAAGGCAAAACGCAAGCTCCTCAAAAAGACCGTCCTTGCTTCGGGTATTTCCGCTCTTTGTCTGGTGCTTTGCGCGGCGTTTCTTTTGGAATCCATGACCGCTTTGTCCACGGTCTTTGCCGAGCGTATCCGTTTTGATGATTACGAATCCTATAAGGCATTTATGGAAACGCCTGCGGGGAGATTTGAGGATTGGGACGGTGGCTTTGAAATCAGCTATACCCAACCCGTTTCGCCTTCTGATGAAGAATGGGTCGATGAGGATTACACTTATTATCCGAAAGATACCGTAACCGACAAGGACGGCAACGTCCTTTGCGAATATGTCCGCCGAAACGAATCCGTTTGGGTAACGGAATATTCCTTTGATGAAAGCGCGGACGGTCTACCCATCTTCGTTACCACACGCGAAGCACACCGCGCCGTTGCAAATGTCGTTGAATGTATCGCCATCGCGCTCGGTATCCTTGCCGCGGCAGATGTACTCCTTGCCATCGTGATCTATATCAAAAAAGCAAAAAAATACGCTTAAATATAAAAAACGGGCATTTTTGCCCGTTTTTTATATTTAAGCATCATTTTCCTGTCTCTTGCGCATCTTCTTCCATTGAATAAAACCATAAAGGTCATTGCAGAGAAACATGAGAAAGCAAGCGATCATCGGTGCAGACGAAGGATCCTCAAACGCCGCCATGACCCAAAGCGTAATGAGCACGATATCGTTTGCCGCATATGCCAACGCATACATGGGACTGCGAAAGATCAAAAGCGCGGAGGCAAGAAAGCTCGTCGCAACGGAAAAGGTGCTGACGATCAGATTCGCCGTACCAAGCGCACCCAAGATATAGTAAAATGCCCACGTGATCGCACCCGTTACCAAAAAGAGAACGACGGTCTTCCCTTTTGTCAGCCTTGCAACCTTGACCTCGGCAGATTTTTTATAAGGGTTGCGGATCCAAGAGATCGTAGCAACGAGCGCCGCAGGCGCACTCATGCCGAGATAGGTGATCATCTCTCCGTAATATCTGGCGGAGAACGAAACGATTCCATAAAAAACCGCGAAAATGATGCACAAGATCTGTCCCAAAACATAACCCTTTGCAACAAAAATGAGCGCCGTTACGCCGATAAACGAAGCGATCATGGAAAGCACATCGGGCTTTGGCACGACGAGCGAGGACGTAATGATGACCGCCACGGAGACGAGCCACAAGCCCCATTCAAATTTCGTCAAAGCACGAAAAGAATCTTTAATATTCATCAAAATACTCCTTTACAAAAGAAAAACATCCGAAAATACATCTTCTATGACCTAACGATGTATTCGGATGCTTACGCATTTTGTTACCCGGTGGCAACTTTATATAATGATATCATTGTAGCATATTTTTGATAAATTGCAAGAGCTTTTTGAAAATTTCTTCTTTTTCATATAGGTTCAAAACATATTTTATCATATTTTGTGCGAAAGTGTTAAGATTCGTTTCAATTTTTTTACGAATAAAAAAATCAATATCCTGTGTTTTCATATTGACAAAAGCACAGGATATTGATATAATATGTAAACAAAGCCCAAAATCATGCAATCCATCAAACATTTATGATATAAAATTTTGTAAAAGAAAAGGAGACCGCTATGAAAATCATCAAGCGCAACGGTGCAGAGGTTATATTCGACCCCAACAAGATCATTATCGCCGTTACCAAGGCAAACGAAAGCGTTGTTCCAAGCGCTCGTCTCACCCCTGTGCAGATCAAACGTATCGCAGAAGACGTGGAAAGCGCCGCACTCAATATCAACCGTTCCCTCAGCGTTGAAGAAATTCAAGACATGGTAGAAGATCAGATCATGAATCTCCGCGCGTTTGACGTAGCAAGACGTTACATCACCTATCGCTACAACCGTGCGCTCGTTCGTAAGTCCAACACCACCGACGAACAGATCATGACCCTCATCGAATGTAACAACGAAGAGGTCAAGCAGGAAAACTCCAATAAAAATCCGACCGTCAACAGCGTTCAGCGCGACTATATGGCAGGTGAAGTCAGCAAGGATATCACGAGAAGAATCCTTCTACCCGCAGACGTCGTTGCCGCACACGATCAAGGCATCATCCATTTCCATGACGCGGACTATTTCGCACAGCATATGCACAACTGCGATCTCGTCAATCTCGAGGATATGCTCCAGAACGGCACCGTTATCAGCGGCACCATGATCGAAAAGCCTCACAGCTTTTCCACCGCGTGCAATATCGCAACGCAGATCATCGCGCAAGTCGCATCCTGTCAGTACGGCGGTCAGAGCATCAGCCTTACCCACCTCGCACCCTTTGTTGACGTCAGCCGTCAGAAGCTCCGCCGCCGCGTACGCGAGGAGCTCAAATCTCTCGACGGTATCAACGAAGAAAAGATCAATGAAATCGCCGAAGTTCGTCTCCACGAAGAGATCGAACGCGGTATTCAGATGATCCAGTATCAGGTCGTAACCCTCATGACCACAAACGGTCAGGCACCCTTCGTTACCGTTTTCATGTATCTCGGCGAAGCGAAGACCGAGCAGGAAAAATACGATCTCGCACTCATCATCGAGGAAACGCTCAAGCAGCGTTATAAAGGCGTTAAAAACGAAAAGGGCGTATGGGTAACCCCCGCATTCCCGAAGCTCATTTACGTCCTTGAGGAAGACAACATCTACGAGGACAGTCGCTACTATTATCTCACAAAGCTCGCTGCAAAATGCACCGCAAAGCGCATGGTTCCCGATTACATCTCCGAAAAAATCATGCTTCAGAATAAGATCGACAAAAACGGAGAGGGACACTGCTATACCTGCATGGGCTGCCGCAGCTTCCTCACACCTTACGTTGATGAAAACGGCAAGCCGAAATATTACGGCAGATTCAATCAGGGCGTCGTTACCGTCAACCTTGTCGATATCGGTCTTTCCGCGGAAGGCGATATGAATAAATTCTGGCAAATTTTCGATGATCGCATGGAGCTTTGCCATAAAGCGCTCCAGTGCCGTCATGAACGACTCACAGGCACACTTTCCGATGCCGCGCCCATCCTTTGGCAGCATGGCGCACTCCTTCGTCTTGAAAAAGGCGAGACCATCGACAAATATCTCCACGGCGGTTATTCCACCCTCTCTCTCGGTTATGCAGGTCTTTGGGAATGTGTTTATGCGCTCATCGGCAAAAAGCTCACCGAGCCCGCAGGCGAAGAGCTTGGTCTTGAGATCATGAAAAAGCTCAACGAATACACCGCAAAATGGAAAGCGGCAGAAAACATCGACTATTCCCTTTACGGTACACCGCTTGAAAGCACGACCTATAAATTCGCAAAATGTCTCCAGAGCCGCTTCGGCATCATCAAAAACGTAACCGACAAAAATTACATCACGAACAGCTATCACGTTCACGTTACCGAGCCTATCGACGCATTCGACAAGCTCGCGCTCGAAGCAAAATTTCAGGCGCTCTCCCCCGGCGGCGCGATCTCCTATGTAGAAGTTCCCAATATGCAGAACAACCTCGATGCCGTTATGTCCGTGATGCGCTTCATCTATGACAACATCATGTACGCCGAGCTCAACACCAAGAGCGACTTCTGCCAAGAATGCGGCTACGACGGCGAGATCGAGATCCGAAGCGACGAGGACGGCAAGCTCGTTTGGGAATGTCCGAACTGCGGAAACCGCGATCAGAGCAAGATGAACGTTGCCAGACGAACCTGCGGTTATATCGGCACACAGTTCTGGAACCAAGGCAGAACGCAAGAGATCAAAGAACGTGTTCTTCACCTCTGATCATACATAAATACATTTTTGATTACATATTATGAATTACGCAACCATCAAAAAATTTGATATTGCCAACGGTGTTGGGGTCCGCGTGTCGCTTTTTGTCAGCGGATGCCGCCACCATTGCAAGGGATGCTTCAACCCCGAGCAATGGAGCTTTGATTACGGTACGCCCTTCACAGAAAACACCGTAACGGAGATCGTAAACGCGCTCGATCATGATTATATCACAGGGCTTTCTCTCCTCGGCGGTGAGCCGATGGAGCCCGAGCATCAAGAAGGACTTCTCCATCTTGTGGAAACGGTAAAGGCAAAGCTCCCCCAAAAGACGATCTGGTGCTATTCGGGCTTTTCCTTCGAAAACGATCTGCTCCCCGGCAGGGTCGGCAATCCCGAAACGCTAAGGAAATTACTTTCACACCTGGATGTTCTCGTGGATGGGAAATTCGTGGAGGAGCTCAAGGATCCTTCGCTTCTCTTCCGAGGCTCATCCAATCAAAATATCATCGACGTCCCGAAATCTCTCGCGCAAAACAAGCTCGTTCCGCTCGAGGGTACGTGGAAACGTGCGATGGGAAGCGGCGATATTCACGCCGATTAACAACTTGCTATTTCTTCTGATAAGTATATTGTCTCCCGAAAAATGACCGATGTGATCAGCATCGGTCATTTTCCTTTGCAAAAATTCAATATTTTTTGCATTTTTCGTGATTTTTTCAAAAAAATTATTAAAAAGCCATTCATTTTTTGTTGGTTTTACTATATAATATATTTATGATAGAAAAATTGCGCATGGAGGAGCTTGATATGAAAAAATATATCCTAGCCCTGGACGAGGGCACGACCAGCACCCGTTCCATTCTCTTTGATCAAAACGGAAAGATCGTTTCCAAGGCGCAAAAGGAATTCACACAGTTTTATCCCACGGCAGGCTACGTCGAGCATGATGCGCTTGAAATCTACGCTTCTCAATACGCGACCATGACGGAAGCCGTCATCACAGCAGGCATCGCGCCCGAGGAAATCGCCGCCGTCGGCATCACCAATCAACGCGAGACCACCGTCGTTTGGAACAAACGAACGGGCAGACCCATTTATAACGCCATCGTTTGGCAATGTCGCCGTACAGCCGATTTTTGTGAAAAGCTTCGCGCAGGCGGCCATGCCGAAACGATACGAAATATATCGGGGCTTCCCATCGATGCGTATTTTTCCGGCACCAAGATCCGCTGGATCCTTGACCACGTGTCAGGTGCGCGAGAGATGGCAGAAAAGGACGAGCTCCTCTTCGGCACGATCGACACATGGCTCATCTGGAAGCTGACGGGCGGAAAGGTTCACGCAACGGATATCACAAACGCTTCCAGAACCATGCTTTTCAATATCCATACGCTTGATTGGGACGACACCTTACTTTCTCTTTTGGATATTCCGCGCTCGATGCTCCCCGAGGTAAAGATGAGCGGCGATGATTTCGGTACGCTTTCCCTTCTCGGTGCCGAAATTCCGATCCGAGGTGTCGCAGGCGACCAACAAGCCGCCCTTTTTGGACAAGCCGCCTTTGAGGTCGGCGATGCCAAGAATACGTATGGAACAGGTTGTTTTCTCCTCATGAACACAGGAGAAGCGCCTTGTGAGGATAACGGCGGACTCATCACCACCCTTGCCGCCACAGAGAAAGGACACGCCGTGCAATACGCGCTGGAAGGCAGTGTATTCGTCGGCGGTGCGGTCATCGGATGGCTCCGCGATGAGCTCGGTTTTCTCAGAGATTCCGCTGATTCTGAATATTTTGCAAAAAAAGTACCCGATAATGGCGGTGTATACGTCGTTCCCGCGTTCGCAGGACTCGGCGCACCGTATTGGGATATGTACGCCAGAGGTACGATCGTCGGACTCACACGCGGAAGCGGAAGAAACCATATCATCCGTGCGGCGTTGGAATCCATCGCATATCAGACAGAGGATATCCTTTCCGCGATGCAAAACGCCACAAAAACACCGATGAAAACGCTCAAGGTGGACGGCGGTGCATCCAAAAACCGTTTTTTGATGCAATTTCAAGCCGATATTTCCCGCGTTGAAGTGCTCCGATCCGACGAAACGGAAGCAACAGCGCTCGGAGCGGCGTATCTTGCAGGCCTTTCCGTCGGACTTTGGAAGGATCGCACGGAGCTATGCGGTCTGCATCAGACAGATGAATGTTTTTCGCCCATGATGGACGAAGATACCAAAAATAAATATCTCGAGGGCTGGCATCGAGCAGCCGCGAGAGCAATGAATTGGGAGGTGCCCGTATGACCCCGATCACATATACCGTCGAATCCATAGAAGTTCCCTCCACAGACGGCATCCATACCTTGCGCGGCGTCGTCTATATCCCTTCCTGTAATATTCCCAAAGGGGTCTTGCAGATCACACACGGAATGGCAGAGCATATCGACCGTTATGCGGATTTCATGGCAAGCGCCGCTTGCGCCGGCTTTGTTGTTTGCGGTCATGATCATCTCGGCCATGGCAAAACAGCGGAAAACGAGGATGAGCTTGGCTTTTTCGCAGAAAAGGACGGTTGGCGCATCCTGACGAAGGATATTCACGCTTTCGGAGAAGCCGTTTCGGAAAATTACATCGGGATCCCTCACTTTTTGCTCGGGCACAGCATGGGCTCTTTTCTTGCCCGTGCGGCGGTAGCCCTGTATCCGGGAGCCTTTGATGCGCTCGTCATCATGGGAACGGGCGGTCCCAACGCCCTCTCCACAACGGGTCTTATGCTGACCGCCGCCATCCGCCGTTCTAAAGGGGATAAGCATATCTCAAAGCTCACACATACACTCACCTTCGGCTCATACAACAAACGAACAGGAAGCCGCGACCCCTTCGCTTGGCTCACCTGCGACGAAGAGCTACGGCAAAAGCATAACCAAGATCCGCTTTGTCTCTTCCCTTTCACCGTTTCTGCCATGAATGACCTGATCGCCGTCCAAAAGGCGGTCAACCAAAAATCGTGGTTTGCCTCGGTGAAAAAGGACCTGCCCATCCTTATCGTTTCCGGCGAGGAGGATCCCGTCGGCAATTACGGAAAAGGTGTCAAAGCCGTCTATGACGGTTTGATCGATGCAGGCTGTACCAACGTTTCGCTAAAGCTCTACCCCTATATGCGCCATGAGATCTTAAACGAGGTCGAAAGAGAGACCGTATATCTCGATATTGAAAATTTTCTTCTTTCTTTGACAAATGATTAAAATTTTTCCAAAGTTTTTGTCCCTTTTGCCCCTTCGTGTTCGTTATAGTATTTAAGAATTGTTTTGAACTTGGAGAATATATATGAATCAATATAAAATCATCACAGACTTTTGTTCCGATCTTACGCCCGAAATGGCTGAAAAGCTCGACGTAGAGATCATCCCCATGGAGGTCATCGTAGATGGTGAAGCACCCGTTTCCGGCTTCGATATCGACATTTCCGACTTTTATGCAAAGCTGCGCGCAAAAAAGACCGCGCAGACCTCCTCTGCAAATCTCGATGCCTTCCTTACCGTATTTGAAAAATATCTTGCCGCAGGCGAGGATATCATCTATATCGGCATCGCCGCAGGACTCAGCTGCACCTTTGCTGCCGCGAAGCTCGCAGCCAAGGAGCTTTCCGAAAAATATCCCGAACGCAAGATCTTCCTTGTCAACTCTCGTAGCGGCTCCATCGGCGAAGGCCTCATCGTATATTTTGCCGCTCAGAAAAAAGCTGAGGGCGCGACTGCTCGAGAAAACTACATCTATCTCAAGGATATCGTCAAGCGCTTCCACTCTGAGTTTACGCTCAACGACCTTTTCTTCTTGAAGCGCGGCGGCAGACTCAGCACGGCGACCGCCGTTCTCGGTTCTGTTTTGGCACTCAAACCGCTCATCACACTCGGTGAAACTGAAAAGCTTGAAGTTTCCGGCAAAGCAAGAGGACGCAAAAACGCATTGCTCTCTCTCGTGAAATCTCTTGAGACCATGGTAGACGATCCCACGGACAGCATCATCGCCATCGGTCATAGCGATTGCCTTGAGGATGCGATCAACCTTGAAATGATGATTCGCGCAAAATGGGATGTCAAAGACATCATTCTCGCTGATATCGGCCCTGCCATGGGCGCACATTGCGGCCCCGACACGGTTGCCATCTTCTTCGTAAAATCCGAGAAAAAGGAAGAACCCATCGCAGAAGAGGAAGAAGTCCTTCCCGAAGAAGAACAGATGACGATCGAGATCATCGAAGAACCCACCGAAGAAAACGCCACTGAAAATTAAGTATATCCACCGAATTTACGAAAGGATCACTCTTTGTTATGACAGAAATTTCGAATCTTAGCGGAAAAGCTTTTCATGAAGCGCTGATCTCCGCGGCGAATAGCCTTGAAAACAACAAACAGAAAATCAACGATTTGAACGTTTTCCCCGTTCCGGACGGCGATACCGGTACCAACATGGGTCTCACGATCGGCGCAGTCCGCGACATCAAGCCTACCGATGACACCGTTTCCGATTGTGCGGCAAAAGCCGCAAGCGCAGTTCTTCGCTCCGCAAGAGGCAACTCCGGTGCGATCCTCGCACTCTTCTTCCGTGGTTTTTCCAAAGCGGTCAAGGGCATGGAAACCGCCGATGCAGACGCCGTTGCTGCAGCCTTCACCCTCGGTAAGGAAGAGGCTTACAAAGCCGTTATGAACCCCGCAGAGGGCACGATCCTCACCGTTATCCGCAGATGTGCGGAGGATGCTGTCGCATTCAAGGATACTTACAAGACCGACCTTGTCGGATTTTTCACCGCGATCCTCAATACCGCGGAAAAAACATTGGACCAGACTCCCGAAATGCTTCCCATCCTCAAGGAAGCACACGTTGTTGACGCAGGCGGCGCAGGCTTCGTTATGATCCTCCGCGGTATGCTTGCAGCTTTGCGCGGCACACCCGTAGCCTCTGCAACCAACGTAGAAACCACCACCACAAACAAAGCGGAATTTTCCGATTTCAACACCGAAGATATCAAATTCAGCTATTGCACCGAATTCATCGTGGACAAGAGTGAGCACTATCTCGGCGAAGGTACTGCAAGCGCATTGTACGAAAGAATCGTGGACCTCGGTGATAGCATCGTATTCGTCGATGCAGAAGACATCGTAAAGGTTCATATCCACACCAATCATCCCGGAACCGTCCTTGAGATCGCCGCAAACTACGGCGCGTTCGCAACCGTCAAGATCGAAAACATGAAGATCCAGCATTCTTCCCTTGCTGCGGAAGAACCCACCTCTGTTGAAAAGATCGCCTCCCCCGAAAAGCAATACGGTTTTGTTTCCGTTTGCATGGGTGATGGCATCCGCGATATGTTCCGCGATTTCAACGTAGACGAGATCGTATTTGGCGGTCAGACCATGAACCCCAGTATGCAGGATATCTTGGATGCAGTCAACAAGACACCCGCCGAAATCGTTTTTGTTCTGCCGAACAACAAGAACATCGATATGGTTGCAATGCAGGCAGCCGATGCTTCCACAGAAAAGAAAGTTATCGTTATCCATACAAAGAGCGTTCCCGAAGGCATTTCCGCACTTCTGAACTTTGACGAAAACGTTTCCCCCGAAGAAAACACCGAGGCTATGTCTGAAGCTATCGCTGTTGTCAAATCCCTTTCTGTTACCCATGCGGTAAGAGATGCCTCCATCGACGGCGTTGCCGTTCGTTCGGGTCAGGCAATGGGTCTTGTCGGCGGAAAGATCCGTACCGTTGGTAAGGATGCCACCGAAGCGGTTGAAAAGATGCTTCCTCTTATGAAGGATGCTTCCTATATCACCATCTTCTATGGCGAAGACGTTTCCGAAGTAGACGCAGAAAAAGTCGAAGCCATGGTTGCCGACACCGCAACAGATGCAGAAGTTGTTCTTGCGCGCGGCGGTCAGCCTCTCTACGATTACATCATTTCTGTTGAATAACGACTGATTTCTTCATTTTATAGACAAAAGTAACGCACGGGTTCCCTCCTTTCCCCCGTGCGTACTTTTTTGTGCGTACTTTTCTTTTCGAAGAAAGAAAAGTAGCCAAAAGAAAGAGCTCGCGCACTTTTTTGCCGCCAAAAAAGTGCCAAAAAACCGCAAGCGTAACACGCTTGACCGAATTTATTTACGACACAAACCAAAACAGGAACTTTCGTTCCTGTTTTTTGTTTTATCAATGCTTCCAAGCATAAGGGTCATGGCCCTCATAGCTCGGCTGATTTACGCCATACAAAGGCTCTTCCCTGTTGGTTTCTTCCACCGCCGTTTCGGGAACGGTTTCCACAGGTACGTAAGGCTTCGATTCGGTCGTTTTGTGAGGATCATAGGATGGGGTCATAAGACCGTACGGCGGTTGTTCTTCCGCCGTTTCCAAAACACCTTGATATCCTCCGCTTGTTTCGGGCATATCCAAGTTGCCAGAAAATGCAGACTTTTCAATCACTTCGCGTTTTTCGGTATAAATTTCCACGCCAGCATATTTATTTTTTTCCACGTCAGCAATGATTTCTTGTGCGGAATCCTTTCCAATATCAAAAATACGAAGCGTACCATCCAGATTGGTTATGAGATAACCGTCTGCAAACACCTGCAAACCACCGCTACGTACAAACTGTGAGCCGTGGATAACCTTGATACCAATGCTTTTCGCCATATCGCAAGCATCTGTAAATTCCTCTTTGGTACAAGCCTTGCCATCAAGTGCCAAGATCATGGCTTTCAAGGGAGCAATGCTATTCATTTCGCTCAAGGATTCGGAGCGGTCCGCCATGGTATACGTAACCAAGACTTCTCCCATATAGATCTCGGTATCGAGCGAATATGCCGTTTTGAAATCTGCAAATGTATCAAATGTAACGTCAGGATTTCGGAAAACACGATAATCATACTGCGGATATTTGACCGCGACCGCGCATTTCGTATCTACACCGACAATGGCAAAAAGCTCTGCTTCCTGCGTTCTGCCGTCCTTACCGCACATCGTCAATGCGCCAAGGCTTTCACCGACGTAATTCGGCGCGACCGCTTTTTTCGTCAGCTCATAAGACGAAAACTCACCCATGATATACGGATATAATACATCGGGTGTATGTTTTCCATCGCTTCCCTCTGCTGTCGTCGTAGCCCCTGTGGTCAAATTGTGTTCAGGATTATATGGAATCTCCTCGTTATCAGTCGCACCCTCTGCGGTGAGCGTAAACACACCCTTTTCGGAATCCCAAACGCAATCCGCATATAAATACACGAAATTCTCCGTTTCATTCATCATTTCATTTTTCGTTTTATCCGAGATTTCGGGTCGATTCCCATTTCCCCAAAACGGAAACGTACCGATCGCCGCCACAAGCGCAAGACTCGCCGCGATACCGCCCACACGCTTCCAAATATTTTTTTGAGGCAAAAAACTTGCATTTTCTGCTTCCTCAATGTATGTTTCATCGATATCATTCATCATTTCCAGTAATTTCTGATTCTTTTTCAACGTAGTTCCCTCCTAAACCTTGTTTTCTGAGATAGATCGCCAATTTTTTTCTGGTACGAAAAAGCGAAGAACGCACTGCGCCTTCCTGCATATGAACTCTTTTTGCAATTTCCGCCATCGATTCACAATGGAAATATCTTCGTACGAAAATGACACGGGAGCGTTCTTTCTCTTTGCTCAAAAAGGAATTCAAAGCGCTCATAATAGCACCGCCGTCAGCTTCGACATCCATCGTTTCATCCGGCAAAATTTCAGCAAGTTCATCGAGAACCATGTCTACGCTTCCATTTCGGCAAGATGCTGTATTATAATCAAATCGAGTAAGGGCAATATTTCTTGCAATTTTTCCGATAAAAGCACGAAAAGAGCTCGGTTTCTCAGGTGGAATTCGATTCCACACGGCAAAATAGGTGTCATTGACACATTCCTTGGCATCTTCATCATTGCCGAGAATGTTTTTCGCAATGGTATGACATAAAGCGCCATATTTTTCCGCCGTTTTTCCGATTGCATCTTCCGCGCGTTCAAAATACAATCGGATAATGTCTTTGTCGTCCATGATGTAGTCCTTTCTTTCGGATTTCAAGATATCTTTCACCCTTATAGTAGGTTTTTGAGAGAAATCGTTGCGTTTTTTATCATATTTTTCTCAACTTTTTTCTTACAATAAGAAAAAAGCCGAAGAATCCGTAGATTCTTCGGCTAAAAAACACAACTCTAAAATTACTGTGCAGCTTTTACGATAACGGTGAAGTCATCGGATTTGAGAGAAGCACCGCCGATAAGACCGCCGTCGATGTTTTCCATGGAAAGGAGTTCAGCAGCGTTCTTAGCGTTCATAGAACCACCGTACTGAATGGTGATCGCTTCAGCAGCATCAGCGCCGTAAAGATCAGCGATAACGCCACGGATCTGAGCGCAAACTTCTTCAGCCTGAGCGGAAGTAGCAGTTTTACCTGTACCGATAGCCCAAACGGGTTCGTAAGCGATGATAACGTTCTTGAGTTCTTCAGCAGAAACGCCGAGAAGAGCAACCTTGGTCTGTCTTGCAACAGTTTCATAAGTGATGCCCTGTTCACGTTCGGTGAGGGTTTCACCAACGCAAAGGATTACGTTAAGACCGTTAGCAAGACCTGCTTTGGTTCTGCCGTTAACGGTAACGTCAGTTTCACCGAAGTACTGACGGCGTTCGCTATGACCAACGATAACGTATTTAACGCCACATTCCTTGAGCATTTCGCCGGAGATTTCGCCGGTGTAAGCGCCCTTAGCTTCCATATGGATATTTTCAGCGCCGATTTCGATGTTTGTACCCTTTGTAGCTTCAACAGCAGCAGCGATGTCTACGAAAGGAACGCAAAGAACAACCTTGCAACCGTCAAGACCTGCAACCTTAGGAGCGAGCTCGTTCATGAAAGCAGTGGTCTGAGAGGGGGTCATATTCATTTTCCAGTTACCCGCGATAACAGCGGATCTTTTAGCCTTGTTCATTGTACTGATACCTCGTTTTCTATTATTTTAAGTAAGGGCGACCCTATGTGGTCGCCCGTATAGAGTCTATCGCTTATTTGTCAAGAAGACAAGCAATTCCGGGGAGTTCCTTACCTTCAAGGAATTCGAGGGAAGCGCCGCCACCTGTGGAGATGTGGGTGATGCGGTCAGCAAAGCCGAGCTGTTCGCAAGCAGCAGCGGAGTCGCCGCCACCAACGATGGTGATCGCTTCGGATTCAGCAAGAGCTTCTGCAACAGCGATCGTACCCTTTGCGAGAGTGGGGTTTTCAAATACGCCCATAGGACCGTTCCAAACAACAGTCTTTGCGCTCTTTACAGCGTCAGCAAAGAGAGCTCTGGTGTTTTCACCGATATCAAGACCCATCTTGTCAGCGGGGATTGCATTGGAGGGAACAGTTTCAACAGCGATTTCAGCGTCGATAGGATTCGGGAAATCAGCAGCGATAACGGTATCGATGGGAAGAAGGAGCTTTACGCCTGCTTCTTCAGCCTTTGCCATCATTTCCTTGCAGTAGTCAACCTTTTCTGCATCGAAAAGGGATGTACCGATGGAATAGCCCTTAGCAGCGAGGAATGTGTAAGCCATACCACCGCCGATGATGAGGGTGTCAACCTTGGTAAGGAGGTTGTTGATAACGTTGAGCTTATCGGAAACCTTAGCACCGCCGAGGATTGCAACGAAGGGTCTTGCAGGATTTTCAAGAGCCTTACCCATAACGCCGATTTCTTTCTGAATGAGGTAACCGCAAACAGCGGGGAGGTAATCAGCAACACCTGCTGTGGTAGCATGTGCTCTGTGAGCAGTACCGAATGCGTCGTTTACATAAACTTCTGCGAGAGATGCGAGTTCTTTTGCAAATTCAGCATCGTTCTTTTCTTCTCTTGCGTCGAAACGAACGTTTTCGATGAGAACTGCTTCGCCTGCGTTCATAGCAGCGATTTTTGCTTTTGCATCTTCGCCGATGATATCGGTAGCGAAAGCAACTTTGCCATCGAGGTATTCATTGAGACGGTCAGCAACGGGCTTAAGACTGAGTTTTGTTCTGTCTTTGCCTGCTTTAGCGAGAAGCTCAGCCTTTGCAGCTGCCTGTTCTTCAACAGGGAGAGCTTCTACTTTTTTCTTTTCTTTCTTTGTAAGACCAAAGCCTTCTGTGAGAACGTTGTGAGGCTTACCCATGTGAGAGCAAAGAATAACCTTGCAGCCCTTACCAAGAAGATACTTGATTGCGGGGAGAGCTTCTACGATTCTCTTATCACTTGTGATCACACCGTCTTTGAGCGGTACGTTAAAGTCGCATCTAACGAGGACTTTTTTGCCGGCAAGATCGATGTCTTCGATTGTTTTCTTGTTATAGTTCATCGGTTTATACCATCCTTCTATAATATTTTACATTTTCAGTATACCACCAAATACATGGTTTTGCAATATTTTTCTTGTAATTTATGTGGTTTTTATCGTGTTTTTTCGTTTCTATTGCTGTTGTATTCCCATATTTCGGTCAAGCGCGTTGCGCTTGCGGTTTTTGCGCACTTTTTGCCGTCAAAAAGTGCCCTGTTTTTCTTTTGGCTACTTTTCTTTTTGCAAAGAAAAGTACGCCCAGCTCAGTTTGCGCCGCGCATGATATCCCCTGCGTGAACCTCAAAGGGAACAGGAACAGTGAACACCATGAACGGATGCGGAGCGGATTCTACCGCCTCACCTGCTTCGTTTACCATGGAAGCAATGGTAAAGCCCTTACCAAATTCGCCGGGCGTAATGATCTCCACTGCATCACCGACCTTCGCTTTGTTGCGCTGAATGAAGGTCGCCGTACCGCTTTCCGCATCGTAAGAGGTGCAGACCGCGAGATACGATTTTTCGCGCAGATAACCGGGCTGTGTGCAGGTCTGTGCATTCTGCATCGGGTCATCGAAATAATAGCCTGTGCAGTATTCTCTGTGGCTGACGGAGTCAAGCTCGCGGAGCCATCTTTCATCAAGCTTGTAGTCGGCGCCATTCTTTATGTAGCCGTCGATCGCCGCGCGATAGGCGTTGGTAACGACAGCCGTATAATAAGCGCTCTTCATTCTGCCCTCGATCTTAAAGGAAGCGATACCGCTTTCCATGAGCTCAGGAACATGCTCCAGCATACACATATCCTTGGAGCTCATGATATATGTTCCCTCCTTGTATTCCTCGATCGGGAACGGCATATCGGGACGTTTTTCTTCACGAATGGTATAATTCCAACGGCAAGGCTGAGCGCAAGCGCCTCGGTTGGCATCTCTGCCCACAAGCGCATTGGAAAGCAAGCATCTGCCCGAGAACGAAACGCACATCGAGCCGTGAATAAACGCTTCGATCTCGAGTTCCGCGGGGATATTTCTGCGAATCTCCTTGATTTCCGCCATGGAAAGCTCACGCGCAAGCACGACGCGGGTCGCACCGAATTTATGCCATGCGATGGCGTCTGCGGAGCTGACGATACCCGACTGGGTGGAGATATGAAGCTCTGTTTTCGGAAGAAGCTCTTTGACGAGCGTCATCACGCCTATATCCGCAACGATCGCCGCATCGGGCGCACCGTTCGGGAGATCTGCCAGCGCCTTCAAAAATTCCTTCAGCGCAGGATATTCATATTCACGGGGCATGGTATTGAGCGTGATATAGATCTTTTTACCACGCGCATGGGCATAGCCGATCGCCTCGTTCATTTCTTCCAAAGTAAAATTATCAGCGGCGGCACGCATACCGAAGTTCGTACCTGCCAAATAGACAGCGTCCGCACCGTAAAGGAACGCCATTTTCATTTTTTCAAAATTGCCCGCAGGCGATAAAAGCTCTGCCATAAATCATTTTCCTTTCAAAATTGCAATTATCTATGAGCGCAGACTTGCAACTGCGCGTAAATGTTCCGCATAGGTGCGCGAAAAGATCGTGCTTTTGTCGCTTGCGGAAACGAAATAATAATAATCGGTATCGGCGGGATAGATCGCCGCCATGATGGCTTCCTGCCCCGGAGAACAGATCGCACCGGGCGGAAGTCCCTTATTTTTATAGGTGTTATAAGGGCTTTCGATGGTATCAAGGTCATCTGCCGTCAGCGTTTCCTTGTTCCCTGCCGTTTCCTTGGCGTATTTCACCGTCGCATCGCTTTGCAAATAGGGGAAGCCGCGGTTTTCCAGACGATTGTGGAAAACCGATGAAATACTCGTCATATCCGAGCGATAATAGGCTTCGCTTTCGATGACGGACGCCAAACACAAAATTTCATCGACGGTATACCCTCGCCTTTTCGCCTCAGCACGCAAATTTTCATCAAATTTCCGATTAAAATTGGAGAGAAGCTTTGCGAGGATCTCCGTTTCGCTCGAATCGGAATACACGAAATAGGTATCGGGGAAAAGATAGCCGTCAAGACGATAGGTTCGTCCCTCATTTTCGGGGATATTTTCGAGAAAATCATACCCGAAATCACCGTTTTCGATCGCCTCAATAAAGCCATCTCTCGTGCCAATTCCCTCGGAAACGAACAGATCGATGATCTCATCTGTCGTAAAGCCCTCGGGAATCGTGATCTTTTGTTGCAAACGCACACCTTTTTTGGGAGAAAGCATATATCGAAGCTCATCATAGCCCATTGCATGATTCAGCGTAAATTCTCCCGTTAAATATTCATCGTTCCAGTTGCGGAAATTGCCGTAGAGCCGATATAAAAACGGGAAACGAACAAGACCGTTTCTTGCCAGAATCGATGAGACCTCTTTCCCATCGGCATTTTCGGGGATCACGACTGTAATTTCGTCTTTTTCTCCGCCGACAAGAGCAAAAACATCGTCCGCCATGCATATGATCGTCGCGGAAATCACGATGGAAACGAGAAAGGATATCCAAACCACCCTGAGTATCGGATGGGATTTTTTCTTTTTCATAAGTTATCTTCCTTCAACACTTTTTTACATAGTGTCTGCGGAAAATCGTTTTTTATGCTAAGGTCATTCAAGATGACACGCGGAGGAAAACTCAAAAATAAAGTTTTATTTGTTACAACATACTACACCATACGATCTTCTCCATAACCGGTTCAAACAAAAAGCCTTACGACCGCAACGATGAGATAAGCACACAAGAGCATCCAAAGCGTCGGTGCGGTCAGCATATCAAAAAGCACCCAAATATGCTTATGTTTCGGGGCGCGAACGGGCGCATTTTCTTCTGTTTTTGCGCGCTCACGGAGTATTTTTTCTGCGAGATGGAGAAACAAATACAGCGAGATCCCCCAAAAAACTACACATAGCACGCCAAAAAGCGTTCGGCTCTCGCTTGAGATCGACATGAGCCATATATATTTTTCAAAAGTAATGGTGTAAATACCGTATGCGATATGCATAAGCATCGGTATCGCAAGATTCCCCGTTAAAAACCGAAGGATCGAAAAAAAGAGCGAGCTTACGAACACAAGCGGAAATACGGCAAACGAAAAGCTCAAAAGCGAAGCAAGAAGCGAGGACATCACGGCGCTCGTAAGCACGCCCGCCATACGATATTCATAATAGACCGCACCGCGAAACGTAAGCTCCTCCATGATCGCAGGAAGAAGCGCCACGGCAAAAAACGCAAGCAACCATTCCCCGACAGACGCGGGAAACGAAAGGACAAAGCCATACAGAGAAATTTCCCGATAATCAAATTCTCCGCCGAAAAGCGCGTATTTGATCGCCGCCGTCAAAAAGATCAACGTCAGAAAGCCCGCAAGCGCGAGAAGCAAATCTTTCTTTTTCGGCGCTCGCATGGGAAAAAGCTCCGCAAATTTCGCACCGCGCAGAAAGCAAAAAAGCAAAAGCGGAACGCCAAACGCCAAAAGCGTAAAGATCAAGACAAGCGCAGAGGTTTTCGCGCCGCCTTCGCCCTCCAAAAAGCCAAAAACGAGCAAAAGCACCAACACGGCAAGCGCCAGTGCCGGTGCCAGAAGAAACGGATTTTTTCTGTTATTTGCAGGCATAGATTCCTCTTTCGCTGACGATGACGTCCACCGTGATATCATATCTGCCGTGAGGCACGTTTTTCAAAATAAATTCCTCATACACGATGCCGATGGAGGCAGGTCTTGTTTTTCCGAAGAAGCGATCATAATAACCGCCGCCATAGCCAACGCGATATCCGCGTCTGTCATAAACGATGGCAGGAACAAGGCAAAGCACATTCTGCGTTTCCACAGAGGCGGTGTCGAACGATTCAAGCGTCGTTTTCGGTTCCATGATGCCGTATGAACCCTTTTCAAAATCCTCTTTCGAGTTCACGAAATAAAAGATCATGGAATGATCCTCCGCGTTACAGCGCGGAAACGCCACGCGTTTCCCTGCCGCAAGCGCGGCTTCCATAACGGGAAGGATATCCACCTCCGCTTTCATGGGATAAAACATCAAAATCACATCTGCATAACGGTAAACAGCGCTGGAAAGGATATTGCGGCAAATTTTTGCGTCTCGAGCCGCGCGCACCTCCAAAGGAAGCGCCGTGCGCTTCTCAAGATATTTTTTTCGAAGCTCGATCTTGTATTTTCTGGTTTCGTACATCTGACAAAGCCATCCCTTTCACAGTATTTCTTTCTCAATCGGCAATGACCGCACTGCGGAGCGAAGCTGCCTTTTCCGCGCCGAAGAGAACCTCTGCAAGCGTAAGCGAAAAATCAAGCGCCGCGCCCATGCCTGCGCCGGTAATGATGCTACCATCCACACAAACGCGCTTTCCGAGAAGTCTTGCGCCCTTGAGATAGGATTCAAAGCCGGGATAGCAGGTCGCATTCTTACCAATGAGATAACCGCGCTTGCCAAGCACGAGCGGTGCTGCACAGATCGCGGCAAGATATCCGCCCTTTTCATGAACGGCAGAAAGTGCGCGTTCCACGATCTCGCTTTCGTCAAGATGTGTCGTTCCGGGGAGTCCGCCGGGAACAACGACCATATCATAATCAAACGAAGTCAGCGCTTCGGCATCGATATCCGCGGTGATACGGATGGCATGGGAACCGATCAGCTCCTTACCGCCGACACCGGCAACGGTTACGTCAGCACCTGCGCGGCGAAGAATATCGACAACGGTAAGCGCTTCGATCTCCTCCGTTCCGTTTGCAAAAAACAAAAGTACCTTTTTCATCGTTTATATTTCCTTTCTTTCTATCAGCCAATATCCAGAAGCTTCGTTACTTCTTCCAAGATCTTTCCCGCGATGATCTCTTGGGAAAGGGGTTTTTTACCCTCATAGCAAATGATATTGCGCCAACCAAGCTTGTCCGAGGCATATGCCGCCGCCTTATAGCAACGTTCCATATAGTCCGCGTCCAGCTCATGAATATCTTTTTTCTGTCCTGTTGCCTCGCTGCGTCCGCTGACAAGATCCATTGCGATCTCATATTTCATATCGAGATACAAAACAAGATCGGGATGCGGAATACCCAGCTTTCCATATTCAAATTCCTCGACCCAATCCAGATAATCCGTCCAATCTCCGCGGTCAAGCTTTGCCAGCTGATGGATCTCATTGGAGGAAACGTAGCGCGTCGCAATGATGACGCTATCGGGTCTTTCATAAAATTCTTTCCAATGCTGAACGTAAGATGCATAGCGATCCACCGCATAAAAGCTGGAAGCGGCGTATGCATTGACGTCCCCGGGCTTTTTTCCGAATGCACCGCCAAGATACATACGAACGAGCATGGAGGAATCGCTCGCATAATCGGGGAAGGAAACGACGTGAACGTCCTTTCCCTGCCCTCTCAGCTCATCCGCCAGGATAGGAGTCTGCGTAGATTTTCCCGAGCCGTCAAGCCCTTCTATTACAATCAGTCTTCCCATATATAGACTTCCTTTCTGTTACCACGAAGCGAGCGCCGTCCGTCAAAGATCGAACGGCGGCTCATCCTCCGCACCTGCGGCGGCTTCGCTGTCATCATGATTCATTTTCATTTCTAAATATTGCTCACGGGAGATCAGCACCGCACGGGGCTTCTGACCCTCAGGGGGGCTGACGATACCGCGTTTTTCCATCACGTCTATGAGCTTTGCCGCTCTGCCATAGCCCAAAGACAAGCGTCTCTGGATGAGCGAAGTGGAGATCTTACCCGATTCCACGGCAAGCTCGATGGCGGCATCCAGCATCGGATCGACGTCCTCGCCGTCGTCCATTGCGGCATCGGCAGCTGCAGCAGATGCTGCCGCTTTGCCCTTTTTCTGTCCGCAAACGGCGGCATTCTTTTCGATCTCTTTGATGATATCGTCGGAATACGTCGCTTCCGTGCTCTGCGCCTTGATAAAATCGATAACATCTTCAATTTCCTTTTCGGAAACGAACGAGCCCTGAACACGGATAGGCTTGGACGAACCGACGGGCGAGAAGAGCATATCACCCTTACCGATCAGCTTCTCAGCACCCTGTGTATCGATGATGATACGGGAGTCGATCTGGTTGGAAACGGTGAAGGCGATACGAGACGGGATATTGGCCTTGATCAGACCCGTAATAACGTCTGTGGAAGGGCGCTGTGTACCGATAATGAGGTGCATACCTGCGGCACGCGCCTTCTGTGCGAGACGGCAGATCGAGGTTTCCACATCGTCGGGCGCGCTCATCATAAGATCGGCAAGCTCATCGATGATGATGACTACCTGCGGAAGCTTTTCCTTGAGCGGATCATCCGCGATCGCCGCATTATACTGCGCAATATTACGAACGTGCTGTGCTTCGATGAGTTCAAAACGGCGTTCCATTTCCTGCACCGCCCAGTGGAGCGAGCCTGCCGCCTTTTTCGGATCGAATACGACAGGAACAAGCAAATGCGGAAGTCCGTTATACACGTTCAGCTCGACCTTTTTCGGGTCGATGAGGATAAGCTTGACTTCGTCGGGGCGTGCCTTATAGAGAAGGCTGATGATCAAGCTATTGATACAAACGGATTTACCCTGACCTGTCGCACCCGCGATGAGAAGGTGGGGCATTTTGGCAATATCCAGATAAACGGGAGCACCCGAAACGTCCATACCGAGAGAAGCGGTCAGCTTGCTCTTTGCCGATTCAAAACGGCTGTCCTCGATCAGCTCGCGGACAAAAACGGTATTGGTCTTCTTATTCGGTACTTCGATACCGATCGCACTCTTACCCGAAATGATACCGTCGCTTCGTACGCCGCTCGTGGCAAGGGAAAGCGCGATATCGTCAAGCAGATTGATGATGGAGCGCACGCGCGTACCGGGCGCAGGCTCGATCTCATAACGAGTGATCGTCGGACCGCGGGAAACGTTGGAAATACCGACGCGAACGTTGAAGCTATCCAGCGTTTGAATGATCCTATCTGCGTTTTCTCGAAGCTCGGCAGAAACGTCTCCGCCTTTATCCACCTGCGGCTTTGCCAAAAGATCGATGGGCGGGAATTCATATTCTCGAGGCTTCGGAATATCGTCAACGGTATCCTCATCCGCCTCAGTCGAAGGAGCGGGAACGCTCATTTCAGGCGGACGAATGGAAATCACATCCGACACGGGAGCTGGCTCGGGCTTTGTGGGCGGAACAATCTGAATCGGTGCCTCCGCAGGCGTCTGCTCTGCTTTTTTCGGTTCTGTATATACGGGGGCAGGACGCGCCTTGGGTGCCTCCTCGACCGCCGTTTTTTCCACAGGCGCGGATCGATACATCGGCTCATACGCCTTCTTTTCCTCCGCGACGGGCGCGGACGTAGTTTGCGGCTCTGTTTTTGTCTTTTTCACAGGAATGAGATATTGCATATCTTCATCCGCATCGATCTCATCGGGAGAAACGAATGCAGTACCCGAAAGTGGTTTTTCTCCGGGCTTGAGCTCCATATGTGCTTCGGTTTGATATGCTTCTGCTTCTTCATCCGTTTTTGCGCCATGGGCATAGCGGGAAAGAACCTCTTCATCCTTCTTTTGATCAAAGATCGACTCGAGAGAGACCTTTTCCTCTTCGGGTTCGATCACGCTCACGGGGCGAAGCTTTTCCTTTTTTGATACAGGTGCAGGTGCCTCTTCCTCGAAAGCAGAGTCTTTCTCGAAAGCAGGCTCGGTGGGATCGTTTCCGAATGCGGCATCATCCGCAAAGATATCTCGGTCGATATTATCTGCACGTTTTTTGGTGTTTTGGGTATTCGTTTCGGCTTTTTTGCGATTATCCGCCGCTCTTTTCGCGGCTTCGTATGCCTTTTGCTCTGCCCTTGCGCGCGCTTCGGCTTCTCTTTCCTGCTTTTCGCGCTCCTCACGCTTGGCATCGCGTTCGTCCTTTCGCGCTCTTTGTGCCGCACGATTTCTTTGACGATAGAAGCGGTATCTCTGCAAGCACTCGATGGGGGTAAGTCCGAAAAGCGCCATCGCAAAGCCGATCAAAAACAAGCTTCCGAATAAGATCGTTCCCGGATAACCAAAGGCACAGATCAGCGCACTCGCAAGCAGACCGCCAAAAAAGCCGCCGCCATGATAGTCAACGCCATCGGTAAAGAAGCCCTTGATCGAATGCCAAGTGAATGCCATCTCCACCGTAGATTTCGGAACGTCCGCCGCGATGCAATAGATCGTATGCACCATGACGGAGGAAAAAAGCAAAACGAAGATCGCTACGAGATATTTGAATTTGACGGCGCCGGAGAGCACATCGCGGCGCCAGAACAAGGCAATCTGCAAGAGCAAAAACGGCACGAGAAACGCCGCCGCGCCAAAAAGCCCGAAAAGGCAATAGTTGATGGCGTATCCGATAATACCGACATCATCACGAAATGCATAACAGATGCCGATAAAGATCGAAAACACGATCAAAAGCACCATTGCAAGCTGATTGCCGACGGACGAAGGGTTTGGCTCCTTCTTTTCCTTCTTCTTTTTTTCGGATGCAGGAGGCGGAACCGCTTTCGTCTGCTCCTTCGGCTGTTCCTTTGCAGTCTTGCTTCGGGAAGACGTTTTCTTTTTCTCCTCCGTATGCATCTGCTCCGCATCGTTTACCGTCTTTTTCTTTTTTGCGGTGGTCGTTTTTTCGCCGCTCGCACCGCCTGCGGCGTTTTCACGGGGCTCCCCCGTTCTTTTCTTTTTTTCTTCCGACACTTTCTTTTTCCTCTTCCTTACAAATACTCTACGGCAAAGCGCTTCACGCAAGCATCACAGCAAAAAGCCCTGCCGCCATACAATAATATGCAAAAAAACCGAATCTCGATTTTTTGGATATGTAAAGCAAAAATTTCATCGCGCAAAATCCCGAAAGCATGGCGACCGCCATTCCGATCAGATAGTATCCCACCTCTGCGCTTGCAATAGGCGTGCCAATTACATCGGGAACGCTCATCACGTTCGCGCCGAGGATGGCGGGAACAGACAGGATGAACGAAAACTTGACCGCATCCTCGCGGGAAAGACCAACAAGCATCCCGCCGGATATCGTGGAGCCGGAGCGAGATATGCCGGGGAACGTTGCCGCAAGCTGAAAAACACCGATGCCAAGCGCACAAAGCGGCGATAGCTCTCGTTTTTGCATATATCCCGTCATACGGTCCGAAAGAAGCAATACGATACCGTTCACGGCAAGCAGCGCACCAACGATCTTAGGATAAGCGGAGAGCATCTCCACCTGATCCTTCCAAAGCATCGCCGCCGCAAGGGGCAGCGTTGCCACGATCAAAAAAAGTACAAAGCGTTCATTTTTTGACCACGATGAAATATGGATCCTTCCGCGTACGAGCTTAGCTGACATCGTAAAAAATGCAGGCACGAGCGAAAAGATCTCTTTATGATAAAACACGAAGACGACGATCAGCGTTCCGAGATGCAAAAGCAGATCGAACGCAAGACAGCCCTCAGGCGTTCCCACATGAAAAAAGGAGTGGGCAAGCGCCAGATGACCCGAGCTTGATATCGGCAAAAACTCCGCAAGCCCCTGAATGACACCGCACACGACGGCTTCCGTCAAAGTCATGTATTTCCTCCGTTTTCGCTTTGCTCCGACGTATAGTTTGGCGATAAACGGCACAAATTATAGATCAGAAGCCAAGCATATGGTTTCACGTTTGATTTCGGTTCAGACCCAAACAAAACAATTACCCCATATTAAAATTATTATATCACACAAATTTCAAAATTACAAGAATTTATCTCCACATGAATCCATTTCCCAAAAAATTTTTTTCCTTCTTTTTGCCGGTCATCTCGCTCTCTCTTCTCGCAGGCGTTGTCGGCGGACTTTTCGGAACGGGCGGCGGCATCCTCATCGTCTTTCTTTTTTCACGCGTTTGCAAAGATTCCGACGAATTTGACCGCAAGGATCTTTTTGCCATGACGGTCATGACCGTTGCCATCATGTCGCTTTCCTCGCTGTTTTTATATATGAAAAACGGCGCCGTTTCCTTCTCCGATATTTCTCCAACGCTTCTGCCCGCCGCCATCGGCGGTCTTTGCGGTGCTTTTTTGCTCGATAAGATCAACACCACATGGCTGAATCGCATTTTTGCCGTTTTGATCATTTACGCAGGTGCAACGCTGATCTTTCGGTGAATACAGAAAAAAATGCGTATTCGTCGTTTTTTGAAAAACAACAAAACTATACGGAGACCTTCATGCCTATCCTTGATTTTCTCGTCGCCGTCTTCACAGCCACCCTCTCGGGCACGGGGATCGGAGGCGGCGGACTTTACGTCATCTATCTGACGCTTGCGCGGAACGTACCCCAGCTCACCGCACAAGGCATCAATCTTGCGTTCTTCATCGCAGGCGCACTTTCATCCATGCTGATCCATTTGAGAAAACGCCGATTTTCCTTTCGCCTCGTTTTGCTCGCCGGCGTTTTGGGGGCGATCGGGTCGCTTTTCGGCGCTTTCCTCGCAAATCGTCTGGATACCGTTTTGCTTTCCAAAATCTTTGGCGGTCTGCTCGTTCTCTGCGGACTTCGCACACTTTTCTCGAAGGTCAAAAAATAGTTACAAATTCAGCGCGAAGAAGTCCTTTCTACATCTTGAAAAATCGCTTTTCCTGTGATATACTGAATATGTATATATTCAAAAACAGAAATTGACGCAAATGTAATTGTCTATAAAAATCAGAAAGGACTTTTCATTTATGAAAAAATCTTACCGTATCATCGGTGCCCTTGCCGCCGCAACGATCGCAGCCGCTTCCCTCGCGCTTTCGGGCTGTAACGATGCAGGCGAACCCAACGAAGAGGTCTCCATCGATACCGAGGGTCAAATTTACCTCAGCGACAACTCCCTTTTTAGCTATACACTGAACAAAAATGACGGTACCGCAACGCTCGTTTCATACAACGGCGATGCCGCAAGCGTTATTTTGAACCGCATCGACGGCAGATATACGATCAGCGCGATCGCAGAAGGTGCGTTCGCAGGCAACCAAAATCTCACCAAGATCGAGTTGGGCGAGGATATCCGCGCGATCGGCGAAGGTGCTTTTTACGGCTGTATCAAGCTTGAGACCGTCGTTTTCCGCGGAAAATCCAAGCTGCAGCTCATCGAAAACAACGCCTTTGAATCCTGCGTCAAGCTGAAAACCTTTGCGATCCCCGCTTCTCTCAAGACCATCGGCGCCGAAGCCTTTCTCGATTGCACCTCCGCTACGATCGACTTCTCTGAGGCAACAGGACTTACGACCATCGGTGAATATGCGTTCTCCTTCTGCGGCACGGCATCCGCATCCGAGCTCACCGTAACCCTGCCCGAAAATCTTTCCGACATCGGCACAGGTGCTTTCTACGGCTCCACCAATATCGGTGCCTTCAACGTTTCGGAACACAATCCCAATTATTCCGCAAAAGACGGTATTCTTTATAACAAATCGGGAGACACCTTGGTTCTCTATCCCGCGGCGCTCGGCATCGGAGAAGAATTCACCGTTCCCGAAGGCGTAAAAACGATCTCAGGCGGTGCTTTCGCGGGCGCTGGCATCACCGGCATCACCCTTCCCGAAGGCTTCACCGCCATCGGCGGAAGCGCATTTTACGATGCGTATGCACTGAAATCCGTTTCCATTCCCGAGTCCATCGAATCCATCGGCAGCTTTGCTTTCTTGGATTGCTCGGCGCTGAAGGAGATCTCCATCCCCGACGGCACTGCACTCGGCTCTTATATCTTCCGTGCTTGCTCGGCGCTTGAAAGCGTAAAGCTTCCCGCAGATCTCACCGAGATCCCTGACGGACTTTTCGACTCCTGCGCAAAGCTTGCGACTGTCGACATCCCCAAGGGCGTTACCGAGATCGGTCAGTTTGCATTCAACTACTGCACCTCTCTTACCGAGATCGATGTTCCCAAAACCGTTCGCACCATCAAGAGCTACGCGTTCCGTAACTGTGCATCGCTGAAAACGATCGACGTTTCTACGGCAACGACGATCGGCGATTTCGCTTTCCAATACTGCGCGAAGCTCGAATCTGCTGATATCAGCGGCATTTCTGAGATCCCCGCGTATATGTTTGAAAGCGCGGCGCTCCTTTCCGACGTCAAGATTTCCGACTCCATTACGCAGATCGGCAACTATGCATTCTTCGGATGCGATCATCTGGCAAGCTTTTCGATCCCGCAAAGCACGACCGCCATTGGTGATTTTGCGTTTGGCAAGTGCCTTGGTCTGAACACGATCACCATTCCTGCATCGGTAACCACACTGGGAGACGGTGTCTTCTATTCGTCCGGCATCGCAAGCGCTGTTATCGAAGCAAAGATCCAAACGCTTCCTGCGTCTTTCTTTGATAGCTGCAAAAAGCTCTCTTCTCTGACCCTTCCTGCTTCTCTTGAAAATATCGGCATGGGTGCTTTTGCTGAATGTGTCATCCTCAAGAACATTCCCTTTGCCGCCCCCATCAAGCACGTCGGCGACGGTGCCTTTACAGGCTGTCGTTCGCTCGAAAATATCATCATCGGAACCGAAGATACCGTCATCGGCGCAGGCACCTTCTACGGATGCGATGCGCTGACCGACATCGTCATTCCCGAAGGCATCACCACCATCGGTGCATCCGCCTTTGCAAACTGCGTCTATATGGAATCGGTATCCTTCCCCACCACGCTCAAAACCATTGAAAGCGGTGCATTCTCCGCTTGTGCGAAAATTGCACGCGCCAACCTTCCCGAAGGACTCACGGTCATCGGCGATGCCGCGTTCTCTGCTTGCACCAAGCTTACGAAAATAGACATTCCGCAAACGGTTATTTTTGTTGGCGAGGGCGCTTTCACAGGCACACAATGGCTCCGCAGTAACAAGGATGATTTCCTCGTCGTCGGAGACGGCGTGCTCATCCAATATACCGGAAATGCAACCAACATCATCATTCCGAGCACAGTCAAGCGCATTCCCGATTTCCGCTTCGCAAGCCTCAAGACCGAGCCGACCTCGATCACCATTCCCGAAAGCGTGGAATACATCGGCAAGCAAGCCTTCGTCAAGCTCGTATCTTCGACAGACTCCTCCGGCAACGCTACGACCTCTTATAAACAGCGATATATCAAGATCATCGGTGTCAAGGGCTCTTATGCTGAAACCTATGCGAGATATGAATATTATACGTTTGAAGAACTCAAATAATGTAAGACAGTAAGACTGATTTTACACAAATTTTCAGAAATCATAAAAGCTCCCGCAACACGCAGTTTTCTGCGATCCGTTGCGGGAGCTTTTGAATCGTTATGCCCTTGTGTTATACAACACAAGGGCATAAAAAGCGGTTAATTCTTATAATAATTGACCTTGATCTCCTGCGCGATGCCACCGAGAATGGTGTAGATATGCGGTCTTGCAGAAGGATCGACGTTAAGCGTCGTAAGAGCAGCACATTCGTAGTTAAAAAGATCTACGCCGGGGAACGTAAGCCCCTTCGGCAAGGTAACGCTCTTAAGCGAGCTACAACCGATGAAAACGCCATAACCGATCGATTTTGTGTTCGAGGAGATTTGGAAAGCAGGAATACTTGCACAATAACTGAAAGCATAGTTGCCGATCGTTTCCACATTGAAACCGCCCGAGATAGAAGAGAGCGCCGTGCAGAATGCAAAAGCATCGGCATCGATCTTCTTCAGCGAATTCGGAAGAACGACCTTTTCTACGCTGAGCATACGGTAAAAGGCACTGTTGCCGATCTCAACCAAGGTTTCGGGAAGCGCGAGCTCCTTCACGTTGTAGCTGATATTGTACTTGGAACGGCCCGATTCACTAAGACCCGAAGTATCCGTAGGAACATATGCAATATCCCAACCGCTGAGCGCGGAGCCTGCGATCTTTTTAACACCATCGGGAACGGTGATCTTCGTCTGTCCATCCGCAACATATGCGGCAAGGAGGATGTGGTCGCCCGTAATGAAATAACGGTCAGCCTCCGATTCCGCTTTGGATGCTTCCTGCATAAAGCTTTCATAAGCACCTGTACCGGCAAACGCATACGCGCTGACAGTTTCTACGCTGACAGGAAGCGCCATCGATTCAATGCCATAGCATCCCTGGAAGGCGTAGCTGCCAACGCTCTTCAAATTGGAACACTTGGAAAAATCGACATTCGCCGTGGTTTTGATGGTCTCATCTTCAATATAAATGTTGAAGGCACTGTCTCCAATGGTCGTAACGCCTGCAGGGAGCTCGACATACCGGAGATTATAACAGCCTGCAAATGCAGATGTGCCGATCGCGGTAACGGTTTCGGGAAGAACGAGCGTCTCCAGCTCAGCTGCGTATTTATAGCCGTATTCTGCCGCCTGATCTTCGTTTTCTGCATTCCAAAAAGCCGTGCCGCCAATCGCTTTGATCGGCTTATCGGAGATATCCAAAAAATTGGGATGGACTGCACATTTGATCAAAACACCATCGCCCACGATCAAATAATCCTCGTCATTTTCCTGATACCAAGGTGTAAAATTGAATGCGGCATAATCGACCATCTTGACCGAATCTGCGATCGTTACGTCAGAAAGACGTGTGCAATTATAAAACGCAAGCTTACCGATCAGCTCTACCCCACTCGGGATCGTAACAGAGCGAAGCATCGCACAGCCCATAAAAGCGTAGTCGCCTATGGTTTTCAGCGCACGAACCTCGGAAAGATTTGTTTCGGAAAGATTGACACATTGCGCAAACGCCCACACACTAAGCTGTTCAAGCTCCTCGGAAAAGGTTACGCTTTCCAAAGCAGAGCAATACCAAAATGCGCCGTCATCAATATAACGGATATGTTCCATAGAGATGCTTTCCAATGCCGTACAGCCGTAAAACGTATACTGTCCGATACGATCGATTGAGGAAGGCAATGTGATCTCCGTCAAAGAGGTACAATCATAAAATGCATACGAGCCAAGCTCCTGCACGCCATCTTCGATAACGACCTTTTCGAGAGAAGTGCATCCTTGAAAAGCACCGGAGCCGATAAATTCGACATGAGAGCCGATCACGACCTCCCTAAGACTTTCATCTCCGGAAAATGCGCTTTCCGCAATTGCCGTGATCGTTTCGGGAACGACGTATACACCGTTTTCGTCCGCCTGACCAACGCAGGAAACGAGCAAGCCGTCATCGACGTGATAGGATTTCGGATAAGATTTGTCTGTGTTCGTCGAGGTTGTCGTTTCATTGACGCTCGGCGTATCGCAAGAGGTAAAAGCTACGGCAGAAATACACGCCGCAAGACATAATGCAATCAGTTTTTTCATAAATTCACATATTCCCTTTGCTTTGAATATTCTTTGATATCGTACTTTATTATTATATAACATTCAGCCAAATATGTCAACCGCGATTCGATGAAGTTCACAATCTTGTAAAAATCTATTTTCGTTTTCTTCAAGATCGCTTCATTTGACAAAAGAAAAACGCGCTCTATTGAGCGCGTTTTTTGGAGCGGATTACGGGGCTCGAACCCGCCACCTCGACCTTGGCAAGGTCGCGCTCTACCAAATGAGCTAAATCCGCAGATGGTGTCTTTTCAATCGACTTCGACAGTATAACACAAGTTTATGTCGTTGTCAATAGTTTTTCGGAATTTTCTAAAAAAATTTTTGACCTCCGCATTGCGGAGGTCAAATTTGATTCAATTGTCAATCGGATGATTGATCTTTTCCAAAGCGGGCTCAACGATACGTGCGCCCTTTTTGAATTTTTTATAGATTTTTTCGTCATGATGAACGTCGCTGCCGACGGCATAGACCCAACCGTTTGCCACCCAACGTTTTGCACGAGAGCGTTCACGGAAGCTACAGATATCTTCCATATTGAGCTGAAGCTTTGCACCGAGCATCACCATGCGCTCTACAGATTCCGTCGGATAACGATTCGGATGCGCCATAAATAGCGTATAACCGTTTTCGATCAAGCGTTCTGCTGTTTCAAAAAGCTCATCCGTATGCGCGGAAATATCAAACGGCATCTCCCAAAGGATAATATTCGTACCCTCAAGCGTAAGCTTTTCGATGCCCTGCATCTGATCAATGCCTTCACAAGCAAGAACCTCTACACCAAGGAGCACCTTGGGAGTATCCTCTCCGCAAAGCTCAGCAATGCGATGATATGCCGCTTCTCTGCGCTTCAAAAAGTCCTCCACACGATGTCTGTGCGGATAAAAATGCGGAGTCGCCGCGATCGTTTCAATGCCTGCCGCACGGGCTGCACGCAAGATCGTCATCGCTTCGTTTCGATCCGAGGCGCCGTGGTCGGCACCGGGAAGGATATGAGAATGAAAGTCAAATGTGATCGTAGCCATTATTTTGTTTTACCCGCGCTCTTATTACCGGTAGTCGGCATAGAAATTTTTTCATGTTCATCTTCATTTGAACCATAGTAGCTATAGCTACCGTACTTGCCGTACTTGCCATATTTGCCGTACTTGCCATATTTACCGCCGCCATAGGATGCGGATTTGGGATCAACGCCAGCAAGAACGACACCGAGGACCTTACCTTCGACCTGTTCAAGAGAAGCAAGCGCTTCCTTGAGACCGGAAACGGTAGAATAACCGGAGAAGGATACCATGATATAACCATCAACAAGCTTCGTGATGATCGCCGCGTCCGTAACGATGTTAAGCGGAGGCATATCGAAAATGATATAATCGAAACGATCTTCGCAAGCCTCAACGATAGATTTCAAGCGAGGAGAAGAAAGAAGATCTGCCGCATTATCACTGGTCTTACCGGAAGTCATAACGAAGAGGTTCTGATATGCAGTCTTATGAACGGGGATATCGCTGCAAATACCGGCAATGCATTCAGAGAGACCGTATTTTGCTTTTACCTGGAACATTTTGCCCGCACGAGGCTTTCTCATATCGGCGTCGATAAGCAATACGTTTGCACCATTCTGTGCAAGTGCGATCGCAAGATTGCAACAAGCTGTGGTCTTGCCTTCGCCGGAGAATGCACTGGAAACAGCGATCTTTTTACAACCATCACCGATAGGAAGATATGTAATATTGGTTCTCGCCATGCGGTATGCTTCTACTACGTTGAAGGGCGTGCTGTCGCTGAGAAGTCTCATACGGTCTTCTTCAATCGAGGCATGCGCATGCTTCGCATCGCGTTTTCTTGTCTTTTGACCCGCAACCGCGTTATCGGGGATAACGCCGAGCGTCGGGATCTTGAAGTTGGTGGCAAGATCTTCTCTTGTATAGATCTTATTATCCAACATTTTAATAAGGAACACAACAACAAACGCTACAACAACAGCGATCATTGCGCAAAGAACGGCGTTTCTCATCACAGGATGATCTTCCGTAACATATTCTGTCTTCGCAGTGTCGATAACTTCAACATAACCCGCTTTGGTAATACGGATGAGCTCCTCAGGAAGGATCTCAACGAGCTTGTTACAAATATCGACTGCCATAATAGGATCGTTGCAAGTAATGGAAAGGCTGAAAACTTCTGTATTGTTGAGGGATGCGCCATTAAGCATTTTAGAAACATTCTTTACTGTAAGTACCGGATACTTTCCCTTCAGACCTTCTACAATCTGTTCAGAAATGGTCTTGCTCTTAATGATTTCAAGATATGTGCTTACCAAGCTTTTGGAATATGTAAGCTCTGCACTCGTCTGGCTACCTTCATCGTCGCTTCCTACATACATGGACGCAGAGGCAGTGTACTGCGGATCCACAGCGAACGTTGTCCAAAAAAATCCAAGAAGACCGCCGCAGAGTGCTACAACGATAAGCAAAATGAGATTCTTTTTGAGTAGTTGCAAAATGTCCTGAATCGAGATTTCTTCCATGAGTATTTTCTCCTTAAAATTTAATAATAATCAGATTTTTCAGTGTCAAAACGTCATTCCCGCAATTTCGGCAATGATCTTGTTCATCTCACCCATACGCTCATACATCTCTTCTGCCAATTTGAGCTGGCAACGGGTACGAACCAAGTTATGACCGCGATAACGCGTCTTAAAATACTGGTCGCCCGTGATATAGTCGTCAAGGAAGCGCACGGCAACCTCGACAGTCATTACGAAAGCACCAAGTGCCATCGTCTTGATCTCAATGGGTGTCAAGATCGGAGCAACCTCGGGAACAAAGCCCTCCGCAAAGGCACGGAAGCGTTCGATATCAAGGCTGACCTTGGAAAGGTCGGGTTCGTCCTCTGCCGCGGTATTCGCCGCAAAGCGGATCGCATCGCCAAAGTCATGCGCCACAAGCCCCGGCATAACGGTATCCAAATCGATGACCGTTTTCGCCTCACCCGTATCCTTATCAAAGAGAATATTATTGATCTTCGTATCGTTATGTGTAACACGAAGCGTCATTTCCTGAGAATCGATCAGTTCATTGAAGCGGACCGCAAGCGGCTTGAGACGCCTGATCTGCGCAAGCTCTTCCTGTACCTCATCCACTCTGCCGCAGGGATCCTCGTTTGCATGACGCATCAAAACGGCAATGCGGCTACGGGTATTATGGAAATTCGGGATCGTTTCGTAAAGCTCTGTCGCATCAAAATCAGCAAGCATCATTTGGAAATTACCAAACGCCTTACCTGCGGAACGGAGTCTATCGAGATCATCACATTCGTTATATGTAACGGAATTCGGAACGAATTCCGAAATACGCCAAAAGCCTTGATCATCCACGAAATAATTCTTTCCGTTTTCACGATGCGCAAAATGCATCACAAGGTCGCGGCTCTTGCCTTCTGCTTCGAGTTTGTTTGCAATATGCGTCGTGATCTTTTCGATATTGCTCATGATCTGCTTCGGGTTTTTGAAAACGAAAATATTAATCTTTTGGAAAATATATCGTTGTTCCTTACCCTCATGCTCCATCAAAACATCGTAAGTACCGTTGATATTGCCATGACTGATGGTTTTAATTACTTTGATTTCACCGGGGATACAAAACATTTTTGCAAGCTCTGCAAAATTATGCTGTGGCACATTCACTGTCATAACACCGCCTTTTGAAAAATTATCGTAATTTTTATATACTTGAACCAAAAAATGATATCATCATGAAAGAAATGATAGTTTGACAGACCAATATCATACATATTTATTATACACGCTATTTTGTCAAATGTCAATAGAAATAAAAAAATGAGGATTGCCATTTTCGGGCAATCCTCATAAACTGACAATATTATTTTTTTTCGTAAACCGAAATACGGGCAAGCGCACGCGCAAGCTTTGCCTTTGCAATACGCTCCGATTTATCATCCTTGGCAGAAGCGATCGCTTGTTCCGCGCGTTCCATCGCGGCTTTGGCACGGTCGATATCGATCGTGTCTGCAAATTCAAAAGTAATGGCGCAAAGCTTCACTTCCCCACCCTTGACAGAGAGAAAACCGCCCGAGCAGGAAGCCATACGGCTTTGACCGTCCGCAAGGATACGCGCTCTGCCGACGCCGACAGAGGCAAACATATCCGTATGACCGCGCATGACCTCTACGTCGCCCTCGCCTGTACGGACAAGAAGGCTTTCCGCGTCTCCGTCAAAAAGAAGTCCTTCCGGCGTTACGATTTGCAAATGAAACGGTTTCATAGATTCACCGATCCTTTCGTCAAACGTTTACGCTTCGTCTTTCAGCTTTTTCGCCTTTTCCACCGCTTCATCGATGGTGCCGACAAAGAGGAATGCAGATTCGGGCAGATCATCATGCTTGCCGTCAAGAATCTCACGGAAGCCGCGAATGGTCTCCTTAATGGGAACGTAACGTCCCTCCATGCCCGTGAACTGCTCTGCCACGGTGAACGGCTGAGAAAGGAATCTCTGGATCTTTCTCGCGCGGTTGACGACGAGCTTATCCTCCTCGGAAAGTTCATCCATACCCATGATGGCGATGATATCCTGAAGCTCCTTATATCTCTGCAAGATCTTCTGCACCTCGCGTGCGACCTCGTAATGCTCGATGCCGACAACGTCGGGAGCAAGGATTCTGGAGGTGGAGTCCAGCGGGTCGACCGCAGGATAGATACCGAGAGATGCGATGCTTCTCGAAAGCACCGTCGTCGCGTCAAGATGCGCGAACGTCGTTGCGGGAGCAGGGTCGGTCAAGTCATCCGCAGGCACGTAGACCGCCTGTACGGATGTGATGGAGCCCTTCTTCGTAGAGGTGATACGCTCCTGCAAAGCACCCATTTCCGTTGCCAGCGTCGGCTGATAACCAACCGCGGAGGGCATACGTCCGAGAAGTGCGGAAACCTCTGAGCCTGCCTGTGTAAAACGATAGATATTATCGATGAAGAGAAGCACGTCCTGACCCTCTCGGTCGCGGAAATATTCCGCCATCGTAAGACCCGAAAGCGCAACTCTCATTCTTGCGCCGGGCGGTTCGTTCATCTGACCGTACACAAGTGCGGTCTTGGAAAGTACGCCCGACTCCTTCATTTCATTATAAAGGTCATTTCCCTCACGGGTACGTTCGCCAACGCCCGTGAAAACGGAAATACCGCCGTGCTGTTTTGCGACGTTATTGATAAGCTCCATAATAAGGACAGTCTTACCAACACCCGCGCCGCCGAAAAGACCGATCTTACCGCCCTTGGCGTAAGGCGCGATGAGGTCGACGACCTTGATACCCGTTTCGAGGATCTCCGTCGTGCCTTCCTGTTCGGAGTAGGAGGGCGGATCTCTGTGGATACACCATTTTTCCTTTGCCTTCGGCTCAGGACCGTTATCGACCACCTCGCCGAGAAGGTTGAAGATTCTGCCGAGCGTTTCTTCGCCGACAGGCACGGTGATGCCTGTTCCCGTATCGACCGCTTCCATACCGCGGGACATACCGTCCGTGGAGGTCATGGCGATACAGCGGACAACGTCATCGCCCATTTGGCTTGCCACCTCGCAAACGACCTTTGTGCCTTCATGCTCGATCTCAATGGCGTTCAGCAGGTCGGGCAGATGACCGTTTTCAAATTTGATATCCAAAACCGGTCCGATGATTTGTATAACCTTACCGATGTTTTTTCCCATCTCTGTTTTGATTCCTTTCCGAGAAAATCTGCAATTTTCTCATGGATTTACAGCGCTTCCGCGCCCGATACGATTTCCGTGATCTCCTGCGTGATGACAGCCTGACGCGCACGGTTATATTGCAGCATGAGACTATCGATCATCTCGCCTGCGTTTTTGTTCGCGGCGCTCATGGCGCTTCTTCTGGCACCCGATTCCGAAGCGACCGATTCGCTGATCACGGAATAGAAGATACCGCCGACATAGTCGGGAACGATATCCGCAAGAAGAACTTCGGCATCGCCCTCGAAAATGGGATCGCTCTCGCTCTTTCCCGAGGGAAGCGCGAGAGGAAGGATATCCTCATAAACGGGGACCTGAGAGATCATGGAAACGAATTTTGTGTAAACGAAAACGACCTTTGTGATCTCGCGAAGGCGGAAGCTTTCACAGATCGCTTCTGCCAAAGCCAGCGAATCGCCAACGCCGAGCGTTGCGACGTATTCGCACGCCTCGGAATAGAGCGGATATCCTCTGTGTCGGCAGTATTCCAGCGCCTTTTTGCCGACGGGAAGATACAGTGCATCCTTTCCCTTTGCAAGCTGCTCGGTCATGCGGAAAATATTGGCGTTATAGCCGCCCGCAAGACCGCGGTCGCCCGCGATCATCACGAAAAGCGTTTTGCCCTCGGCGGATTTCGTCCAAACGGATTCACGCGCCTCGGGAATTTCGGAAAGCGCGGTGATGGCGTTTTCCAAAACCTCATAAAAAGGACGGGTCTTTTCCGCGCGTTCCTTGGCGCGGCGCAGCTTGGATGTGGCAACAAGCTCCATTGCCTTTGTGATCTGCATGGTGCTTTGCACGCTTTTGATGCGCGCTTTCACATCGTTCATGGATGCGGACATACGATCACTCCTTTTTACGCTTTATTTAAGAATTTATCTTTGCAAGTGAGAATGGCTTCTTTCAGCTCTGCCGTGGTCTCGTCTGTGAGAACGCCCGTTTCGCGGATATTTTTCAAAAGCTCGTCCTTTGTGGCAACGAGATATTCAAAAAGCTCTTTCTCAAAGCGAGAGATCTGTGCCACGGGAATTTCGCGGAGAAGATTGTTTACGACCGCGTAGATAATCGCGATCTGAAGCTCAACGGCAAGCGGAGAGTTTCTATCCTGCTTGAGGACCTCCACGATGCGTTCGCCCTGCTCGAGACGTGCCTTGGTATCGGCGTCAAGATCGGAGCCGAACTGCGCGAAGCTCTGAAGCTCGCGGTACTGCGAATAGAGAAGCTTCAAAGTACCCGAAACCTTTTTCATCGCCTTGATCTGCGCGCTGCCGCCGACACGGGAAACGGAGATACCCGGGTTTACCGCGGGGCGTACACCGGCATGGAAAAGCTCGGTCTCGAGGAATATTTGACCGTCCGTAATGGAAATAACGTTGGTCGGGATATAGGCGGAAACGTCGCCCGCCTGTGTTTCAATGATGGGGAGCGCCGTAAGCGAACCGCCTCCGCACTCGGGAGAAAGACGCGCCGCACGCTCGAGAAGTCTGGAATGGAGATAGAAAACGTCGCCGGGGTATGCTTCTCGGCCCGGAGGACGACGGATAAGCAAGGAGAGCGCACGGTAAGCCACCGCGTGCTTGGAAAGGTCGTCGTAAATGATCAGAACGTCCTTGCCCTTATCCATGAAATATTCACCCATCGCACAGCCCGAATAGGGCGCGATGTACTGGAGAGGCGCGGAATCGGATGCCGTCGCGGCAACGACGATGGTATAATCCATCGCGCCGTTTTTATAAAGGGTATCCACGACGTTCGTTACGGTCGACTGCTTCTGACCGATGGCAACGTAGATACAAATAACGTCCTTGCCCTTTTGGTTGATGATGGTATCGGTCGCAATGACGGTCTTACCCGTCTGACGGTCGCCGATGATCAGCTCACGCTGACCGCGTCCGATCGGGATCATGGAGTCGATCGCCTTGATACCCGTTTGAAGCGGAACGGATACGGATTTTCTTTCGATGATGCCGTATGCCTTTCGTTCGATGGGGCTATATGCCGATTCCTTGATGGGACCCTTGCCATCGATGGGCTGACCCAGCGCATCGACAACTCTGCCAATCATATTTTCGCCGACGGGAACGGAAACGACGCGTCCCGTACGCTTGACAAGGCTTCCCTCGCTGATGCCGACGTCGTTACCGAGAAGGACCGCGCTGACGGTGGTCTCCTCAAGGTTGAGCGCCATGCCGTAGGTGCCGTTGGCAAATTCGAGAAGCTCGTTTGCCTTGCATTTTTCAATGCCGTGCACCTTGGAGATGCCGTCGCCGACGGAAATGACATAGCCGACCTCGTCCTGCTTGGTCTGTTTATCGTAATTTTTGATTTGTTCTTTTATGATCTTGCTGATGTCATCGATTTTTGACTTCATCTTTGTATTTATTCCTTTCAATAAAGCAAGATTTTGGGGTAATGATCAAATTAGATCACAAGTCCCTTGAGGCTCTTTTCGAGCGTTTCAAGTCTTGTTTTCACCGAGCCATCAAGCTGAACGCCTGCATAGCGGAGCGTTACGCCGCCAAGGATCGAGGCATCCACGATGTTTTCGATGAAGATATGTTTTCCTGTTTGAAGCTCCAGCTTTTTCGTCATAGCATCAAGCTGTTCTCGGCTCATGGGGATCGCCGTGATCGCCTGCACGCGCAGATTTCCGCGCGATTCATCATAAAGAGCGGTGAAAACCTCCGCAACCTTTGGCATATCGTGGGTCGCGTGCTTTTCACAGAGGATCTTCAAAAGGTTTTTCACGTTCGCGTCAATCTCTGCGAACGCTTCGTCGATCAGCCCAAGCTTTGTTTCCACAGGGAGCGCAGGCGTATCCAAAAGTGTTTCATATGTCGGATTTTCATGCATCGCATCCTTCACGAGAAGGATATCACGCATAGCGTTTTCCGTTTTTCCTTCTTCTTCTGAGAGAAGAAAGATGGCTTTTCCGTATTCTTTCGCGTCGATCATGCTTTTTCACCCATTTGGCGGATGAAATCATCGATCATCGCCGCGTGTTCTTGTTTGTCAACGTCTCGTTCAATGACAGCGGCAGCAATGCCGATCGCCATATCGGAAACCTCGTCCTTGACCTCGTTGATGGCGCGTTTCTTTTCAAGCTCGACCTGCTCCTCTGCGCGCTTTAGCGTGCGAGCGGCCTTTTCATTTGCTTCCTGCAAAATCTCTTCCTCGCGGAGCTGTGCCTTACGCACTGCCTTTTTGAGGATATCCTCGCTTTTTTCCTCCGCGTGCTTCATTTTTTCTTCGTATTCCGCTTTCATAAGGGCGGCATCACGACGCGAGGATTCCGCTTCGTCATACATATCGTCGACTTCCTTTTGACGGGAATCGATCATATTTTTGATGGGCTTAAAAAGAATTTTGCGAAGAACGAGATACAGAACCAAAAGGTTTATCCAGGCGAAGATCATCGTCCAGAAATTCACGCCGACAAAGCCTTCAAATGCATTCAGAAAGTCGTTCATAAAACTCTCCCTTTTTCAAGTTTTTTCGGTTGTGATGGGAAAATCAGTTGATACCCATGAACATGAGAAGAAGCGCAACAACGAGAGAGTAGATACCTGTGGTTTCTGTGATCGCACAGCCGAGAATCATGTTGGTACGGAGTGTACCTGCCATTTCGGGCTGACGAGCCATACCTTCGAGCGCTTTACCGACCGCATTACCTTCACCGATAGCGGGACCGATCGCGCCAAGACCCATACAAAGGCCTGCACCGAGTGCTCTTGCAGCGTTTACGAAAGCCTGAGCATCAATAAAAGCATTTTCCATAATCAAATTCCTCCTAAAAATATTGAATTGTTTTTATTTTTTGATTTTTATTTGCACAAAAGCGAAGCTTTTGAACCATTTCTTTTCTCTGAAAATCATTCTGCTTTTTCAGAAGGATTTTCCTCAGCCGGGGGCGGACACGCGCCTCCGACGTAGACCATCGTGAGAAGAGAGAACACGAGTGCCTGAACGAATCCCGAGAAGAGGTCGAAATAGATCGACAAGAACGCGGGGATACCTGCTTGGAAGATAGGAGGCATCACCGTGGCGATCGCCTCGGGAAGCCAAGAAAACAGCAGGTTTGAAAGTGCGGCAAGCGCGGCGTAGATAAGAGCCGTCAGAACCGAACCGCCCGCGACGTTACCGAAATGACGGAACGCCATGGAGATGGGCTGTGCGATCTCGCTGACGATATTCATCGGCGTCATGACGACGATAGGCTCCGTGAAGCCCTTGAGCCATGCCAAAAAGCCGAAATTTTTGATGTTATGATACCATACCAGCCCCGTCGTTACGAGCGCCCACGCAAGCGTTACGGAAAGATCCGCCGTCGTGGAACGGAAAAGCTGCGTCATACCGATGAGCGTACCGAAGATGGAGCAAAGGAAAAGCGTTCCGATATAGGGCGCAAATTTCAGATTATGCTTGCCCATCGTATCCTCCACGAGGTTATAGAGCATCGTTACGAGCTTTTCCACGACAACCTGCGCCCTGCCGGGGCGTTTCGTGAGCTTTCGCGTCAGAAAATACGAAAGCGTGATCAGTAAGATCGTTACGACAAGGAGCGATACCGTGGTTTGTGTGATCTTGATACCGCCGAGAATCGGAATTTCAAAATATATTTTAGGGCCTGTTACCGAAAGATCCATATATAGTCCCCTTTCTTATGCTTTTTTCTTACGAAATGCTTCTCGCGCCATCAAGATGGGGCGGAAAAGCAAGAGCGGAATGACTGCCGGCAAGATCAAAGCGACCTTCAAAAGAACCGCCGCGACCAAAGCACCGAGCATCAAGATCTGGCGAAGAAGATACGAGGATTTCACAGCCTTCTGAATCTCCGCGGAATGCTGCAAAGCAAAAGCATCCGCCTCTTCTTCCGTCATCTCTTTGTTTCCGCGCATTTCCATCACGCGGTCGACCGCACGATTGACGGAAAACGAAAGAATCGCAAAATTCAGAACCGTTACCGCACTGCCGATCGCAGCACCTGTCAACACACGCCACTCAAATGCGCCAATTATAAGGTATACGCCGACAATGATGAGCGACGCCAAAAGCTCACCTGCGGCAAGAAACACAATATCGCCCAAAGGCATATTTTTCTTTTGCAAACTTTGCCTTCCTTTCTCAAGCAGAGCGTCATGCTTACTTTTTTCTTTTCTTCGCTCGTTCTTCCTGTTCCTTTTCCAACCGCTCCAGCCCCGCAAGCGCGGTCAGTAAGAAGCGTATCATGGAATAAAACCCGACGGCTACACCCAAAATAATCAAAACGGCATAGATCCAACCGTCCATTCCCGCTTTCTCCACCAAAAGCCACGAAACAAGGATCGAAAGCCCGATGGGAGTCAAAAGATTAAAAAAAGATTGTATGACAATATTCAAGGCTTGCATCGCATTCATAAATGAATTCATCGCGTTACCTCTCGTATTTGTTTTATCATAATAGAATTAGTTTACCATATAACAAGCAAAAAATCAAGCATTTATGCACGAATTTGATAGAAAGTTTTACACATTATTCATTTCTTTTGTTCCTTTTTGACAAAATGAATCAAAATGGAATCCAGAGGAAATTCGAATGCAAAAAGCCGACGGATTTTTCCGTCGGCTCAAGATCATTTGTTTTTTCAAATGTCATCCATATTCTTCGAGCAAACACAGGAAGAAAGGACTTTACAAAAGTGCTTTTGCCGCAACGCGAGTTACGGCGATCTCGCCATTTTCGCTGAAAATTCCCCAATACGTTCCCGTAAAGGTCATGGTGTGTGTGATCTCTGTGCAAAGCAATGCCGTCTTACCACGTCCCAACTCCACGAAATCGTCATTTTTTTCATAATAAAACGCATAACATTCTTCATCGCTCGTAATTTTCAGTTGGATCGATCCTTGATAATCGATCGCATGACGTGCAACAATGACGTCAATATCCGCGATGCGCTTACGCAGGCATACGTAATGCTGACCATCGGCTTCTTTCGTGAGCAGAACGTCGTAATGATAATCACTGTTATAAAACGCGGTCAGTCCCGAGCATTGACCGATCTGCACATCGCCTTCCAGCTTCGCAACCATTTCCATGCAAAAAGCCTGCTGGCGAACGGCGATCATGGTCGGATGTTCACGAAACGCAGAAATTCCGATCTCATCGCCCATCAGCACCAAGCGTCCACGCTCTAAGCGGTAACGATCACGTCTCGGATTGCGAACAAAATTCCAACGCAAATGCAATTTGTCATCCTCGAAATCATCCTCGAAATCAAGGCTCACGGGACACGGCGCAGGACCGGGAAGCTCACCTTCCATTTCGAAGTCGAGCACACCGCCCTCCCCTACCGTCGGCCAACCGTCCTCATGCCATGTGAACGGCGCAAGGAACGTTTCTCGCCCGAGATTGTGGAGCATGACTCTCGGCAGCGGACGAACGCCAAGACATACGAGCCACCAGTTTCCGTTTTGGTCCTCCACGATATCGGCATGACCCACTGCCTGAATGGGACGGGCAGGTTCATCACGATGCGAAAGTATCGGATTGTGCGGACATTTTTCATAAGGTCCGTAAATATCCTTTGCGCGTTGCATCGTTACCATATGACCATATTCCGTTCCGCCCTCCGCCAGCATCAGATAATACCAGCCATCCCGCTTATAAAGATGCGGTGCTTCGGCACATCTTCCGCCGCAACCGACAGAAATAAGGCGCGAATGTGAAAGCATCTCACCCGTAAAGGGATCGATCGCACAAAGGAAGATTCCCCATCCATCCTCACGATTTTCCGAACCGTTGGAAACGAAATAGCAAGTGCCGTCATCATCCCAGAAAAGAGAGGGATCGATACCGCCCTGCTTGACCCACGCAGGCTCGCTCCACTTACCGTAGATATCTTTGGTATGCACGATAAAATTTCCGCCGCGGGTTACGTTCGTCGTGGTCATAAAAAAGACGCCGTCATGATATCGAAGCGTTGGCGCATAAACACCGCTTGAAGGCTTGCCATGATGCAGAGAAAGTTGGCTATCCTCGGTCAAGCAATAATGGATCAGCTCCCAGTTGATCAGATTTTTGCTGTGATAAATCGGAACGCCGGGAAAAAACTCAAACGTAGACGTGATGAGATAAAAATCCTCACCAACACGGCAAATGCTCGGATCGGGATGAAAGCCCGAAAGAATCGGATTTTCATATTTCATATGTCAGTCCTCCTGAAGTAAATTCTTTTTTCTATATTTTATCAAAACTACAAATGGAAGTCAAGAAAAACGCGAAATCTCGTATTCGATGAAAACATTTTTCGCATCCGTCTTCAATTTCTTTTTCCGACAAGCTTCATGAGCGTTTCTCCGGAATCGATATATTCCGTTGCGATCTCTCGGATCTTCTCTTGACCGAAATTAAAGCGGTCATAGACACCCACCGTCGGCATGCCGATCTTCACAGCCGTTTCGATCGCCACCAAGGAATCCTCAAACACCCATGTGTTTGCAATATCTTCCCCCAAAAAGTCCGCCGCAAGCAAGAAAACATCCGGCTCGCTCTTGCCTTTTCCAATCGTGCCACAAGAAAAAATCTTCGAAAAATAGTTCTCTATTCCGCAATGCACGAGTGCAAGCTCAATCAGATCGGGGGCGGTTGCGGACGCAATACACATTTTGACCCCTTGGCTTCTGCAATATTCCAAAAAGTCCAAAACGCCGTCCTTTAATTCCACCTCTTCATTATAAAAATCGATCATCACCTGAGTTGCGCGCATAAACAAGGCATCCGCGCTTTCCCCAAGTCCGTAATTTGCATGAATCAACGCCATCGCATCCTTCAAGGTAAGTGTCCGAACCTTTTTATCGTCCTCCGCACTGGGAAGAAACTGCGGATCGCCCAAGTATTCCGCTCCAACTTTTGCCCACAATACGTTCCAAACCTTCAAGGAATCGACAAGTGTTCCGTCCATATCAAAAATTGCCGCTTTGAGTTCCATATGCAATCTCCCTTTATTGAACTTTATATTTTATAATCATTATCATCACAGCCCACTGCCTATTTAGATTTTATGATATCACAAATTTGTGGATTTGTCAATGAAGCATTCGCTCCGCGGTCGGTTCGAGGGATAGGGGGTGCCTCCAAAACGAAAAAGCACCCCTTTCGGGATGCTTCGTTTTGGCACGAGTTGACGAAAAAGATGCCTATGAATATTTAGTTTCGTCAAGCGGTGTTAGATCAAAATGGTGATGCTCGATTTTTCCATAAATAGACCAGGTCTGATCAATTTTATCTGCCGGAAGCTCTGTCGGATTTCCATCACTGTCAGTTGTTGCCCAAATTAATCGCTCAGCTTGTATCCAAGAGGATTCCTTTTTGAGTTCATCAATATGGTCAATGCTTTGATCTCCCCATTTGTCATCCTCAATCCACAGAAATTGCCCATTTTCAAGCAAAAGCAATACACTGCCCATAATCTCACTTACAAACCCCATGGCAACGCGAATGTTTATATCCATGTGGTGTACGGCAATAAAACGGAGAATAACACTACCCTCTAACTCATCATACTTTAAGAAAAGTTCCGCAGTATAACGATCGGGCATATAATTAACACGTTCAATTTTGAAATCGTGAAAATGCCAATTGCACTCCATAAAATTTTGAATACCTTTTTCTGAATGCTCAACTTCATACCAAACAGCCATGTCATCACTCCTTTCCAAAAATTATATCACATGTTCTGATATTTTTCAATATTTACCGCAAAAGTTAAATGTTAAAGGTTCACATCTACTCCCTTGCCCAAAAATGCCCATTGGCATCTTTTTTGTCAACACGTTTTGGAGGCACCTCCTCCCCAATCGCATAGTCGTTTCACGCGCGAAGACAAGCTTCACTTCTGAAACTCCTTGCTTTGTGGGGTATCGCGTCGAGAAAACGCCATAACATGGCGTTTTCTCTTGCTCACTCAGAATGAACTGCCGCTTTGCGGTCGGTTCGAGGGATAGGGTGGTGTCTCCAAAACGAAAAAGCATCCCTTTCGGGATGCTTCGTTTTGGAGGCACCACCCAGAATCGAACTGGGGAATAAAGGTTTTGCAGACCTCTGCCTTACCGCTTGGCTATGGTGCCGGAATATGGCTTTTTCGCCATATAAAGATATGAAAAAGAAAAAAGTGAAAAGCATCAACACTCTCGGGGGGAGCTTTACTTTTCACCGTGAGCATTTTCACCTGCTCCAAGAATGATAATGGAGCGGATTACGGGGCTCGAACCCGCCACCTCGACCTTGGCAAGGTCGCGCTCTACCAAATGAGCTAAATCCGCATAAGATGGTGCCTCCGATCGGAATCGAACCAACGACACGGGGATTTTCAGTCCCCTGCTCTACCAACTGAGCTACAGAGGCAAACCTTACATAAAAAATTGACCTTTCGGTCAGTCTTTTATATTGGCGACCCGAAGGGGACTCGAACCCCTGACCTCTAGCGTGACAGGCTAGCGTTCTAACCAACTGAACTACCGGGCCAAAATGGTGGGAACAATAGGGCTCGAACCTATGACCCTCTGCTTGTAAGGCAGATGCTCTCCCAGCTGAGCTATGCTCCCATTTTGCTTGGGCTGTTGCCCTTGCGTGATACCTATCATACCACAACTTTTTTTATTTGTCAATACCTTTTTGAAAGTTTTTTCGTTTTTTTCAAAAAAGTTTTTCACCCCAAAATCAGGGAAAAATCCATATGATCTCCCCCCTGTTTTGCATGAGCAAAATGAGTATTTCCTTTGGTCATTCTAAATCGATTTTTCTCTCATTAAATGTGAAAAACATCCCCCCCTAAAAAGCCGATCAACTTTTTTCGAATTTTTTCAACTTTTTTCAAAAAACCTATTGACAAATGCAAAACACCGTGATATAATAGTCGAGCAATCAACCGAACAGCAGTGTTCAAGAGATGTATGGCGGAATAGCTCAGTTGGCTAGAGCGCTCGGTTCATACCCGAAAGGTCGTGGGTTCAAATCCAACTTCCGCTACCATGGCAACTACGGTTGCCATCGTTTGGCCCGGTGGTCAAGCGGCTAAGACACCGCCCTTTCACGGCGGTAACACGGGTTCGATTCCCGTCCGGGTCACCAAAACAAAAAGACAGGTACGTAAGTATCTGTCTTTTTGTTTTTATGAATCAGAAAATGAGGGGAATCGAAGAAAGCGGTAGTGAATGACAGCCTAAATGGCTGTCAGAGCCGCGACGACCAAATTCTCGCTACTACTTTTTCCGTTATTTTTTCAAGAAAACGCTTTACTTTTTTATGTTCTTCCTATATAATATGGGCAAAGAAATTTTTTATATAAAGGAGAACTTCAAAATGTTAGCAAAAACACCGCCGATGGGTTGGAACTCATGGAACACGTTCGGAGAAAAGATCAACGAGCAGATGATTATGGAAATGGCTGATTTCATGGTCGAAAAAGGACTTTTGGATGCAGGCTATGAATATCTCGTCATTGACGATTGCTGGTCGGAAAAGAAGCGCGACGAAAACGGAAATCTCGTGGCTGACCACGAAAAATTCCCTCACGGTATGAAATATGTTGCCGATTACGTTCACTCCAAGGGTCTGAAATTCGGTATGTATTCCTGCTGCGGTCCGCTCACCTGTGCAGGCTATCCCGGTAGCTTCGGTCATGAATTCGAAGATGCAAAATTCTTCGCTGAGGTCGGCATCGATCTTCTCAAATACGATAACTGCTATCATCCCTCCGCATCCAACAGACTTGGTTATAACCGTATGTCCATGGCGCTCAAGGCAAGCGGCAGAGAGATCCTCTTCTCTGCTTGTAACTGGGGCAACGAAAAGGTTTGGGAATGGGCACGTTCCGCAGGCATCCATATGTATCGCTCCACAGGTGATATCTTTGATTCCTTTGAATCCATTTGCCGTCTTTCCGAAAGCCAAAAGCCCAATCTCGGTTATTCGGGTGTTGGTTGCTTCAACGACATCGATATGCTCGTCGTTGGCATGAAGGGCAAAGGCAACGTCGGTATCGAAAGCGGTTGCACCGATGCACAGTATCGTTATCATTTTGCGATCTGGTGTATGTTCATGTCGCCGCTCATGATCGGTTGCGACATTCGTGAGCTTTCCGATGAGACCTATGCGCTTCTCACAAACAAGGATCTTATCGCCATCAACCAGGATGAAGAAGCGCGTCCGCCTATCTTCGTGCGCGATAACCGCGGTCAGCATGATAATACCATCTGCTTTAAGCACCTCGCAAACGGTGAATACGCCATCGCATTCTTTAACCCCTCCGAAAAGCGCAGAAAGATCATGCTTCCTTATTATGAAATCGGTCTTGATCCGCTTTGCGGTTATGGTTTCGAGGTCAAGGATTGCTTTACAGGCGAAAATCTCGGCGTACACAAAGAATATCTGGATATGTATGTCGAGGCAGGCGATTGCCGCGTATTCCGTGCTAAGCTCGTTTCGGTGAAATAATGCTCTTTTGTATGCAATGTGAAAAGCGGCTCACCTCAGATGAAATTGCCATCTATCGCCGTTTGATCTACCGCGATGCGGAAGAATATCTCTGCAAAGCCTGTCTTGCCGAAAAGATGAAGACCACGGAAACGGAGATCGAACGCAAGATCGAGCATTTCAAAAGCATTGGTTGTACCCTTTTTTCATAAATGAAACACATGAGGTCAAGGAGGCGATGCCTCCTTGCACTTCTTTTTGCATCCTTTTTCTTGGTGGCAAGAAAAAGGATGTGTTCACAGAAAATTTGAAAATGAACGCATACCGCCTCTTGACTTGTATTGCAAGTTGGAGTATAATAGATATGTTAACATTTTTCTTGTGAAATCAGAAAAAGAATATATCTGCGCAAGATCCATTCGACTACGCAATGACAGCGCGCGGAACATATTTTCACGCAATGCGAAGCATTGCACAATGGAGGTGGTTATATGGCGGAAACATGGGAAGATTTCGGTGAACTTGCCAAAGAAGAGCGATATCAAGCGAAATCAAAGCTCGGCAAATTCTTCAGTTTCCGAACACTCAAAAAATTTCTGAAGCTTCTGATATATATACTCGTTCTTGTGGTTTACGGACTTCTTTTCTTCCGACTTTGCACAGGCAAACCGCCGAAAACACTCTCCGAGATCCTTTGGACCGAGTCTGTTCATCAAGCATATACCGAAGACAAAGAAAATTTCTTCGTTTACGAACAAGAGCCTATCGAAAGCATGGCAAAGGACGGCTATTTCAGCATCTCCGATATTCGTTATATCCCGAATGCAAGCTCCTTCCAGCTCACAGTGCGTTATAACAACAGCTCCATTGAAGCGCTCGAAAAAGCTTTGATCGAAAAAGAAACGGTTGCTCGCAGAAATGCCTTGAAGGAAGCATATCCGTCTCTCTCTGAAACGGAGCTGGAAGAAAAGCTTTCTGCTTCTCTTGCGGAAGATCCCATCGTCATCGATGACCTTGGAACACTTCCGTTCGTATTCGTTCTTCGTGATGATTACGGCAATGTGTATTCGGAATACAGCTATATTCACGATTCCAAGACCGTATATCAATATATGCGTATTTCTTATGAAAACGTAGCGCTTTTCGGCTCGGGTGAACAGATTGCCCCCGAAAAGAATTATCCAACGCCCGACACTTCTATGCCCGGTTATATTTATAAGGGCACGAACGAAAGCGACGGCAAAGAGGTCCATTATCTCTATTTGGATATGTATTATGCAAATGACGTTGATGTATACAGTGAAACCTTTGCATATCCGCTTCAGGTCTATACGGAAACCTCCGATCTTACGCATTATGAGTATGAAGATGAGATCAAGAGCGCACCCGTAAGTGATTTGACCGTGGTCAATATCCCGAGCAAAGCAAAAGAAAACTAAATATCAAAGAACTGACCGCGCCGAACAATCGCGTGATATGTTGCCGAAAGGTATTATCATGAGGAAAGTCCGGGCTTCATAGGGCAGGATAACGGATAACATCCGCCGGAGGCGACTCCCGGGAAAGTGCAACAGAAATAAACCGCCATACTCCGTATGGTAAGGATGGAAAGGCGAGGTAAGAGCTCACCGACGTTCAGGTAACTGCGCGTGCCATGTAAACCCTATCCGAAGCAACACCCTGCAAAATTCGGTTGGCCCGACCGAGCGAAAGCTCTATGCATGGTGGCAGTATGGGTCTTCTCATACGAGCCGTTTGGTAACAAACGGCAAAGATAGATGATTGTTCTCGACAGAACCCGGCTTACAGGGCGGTCAGTCCTAAGATAAAACAAAAAAGAACTGCGATGAGCAGTTCTTTTTCAACTGATGCGATATCATAATCTGATTTACGCCCTCTCACCCGACTTTCGTCGGGAGCTCTCCCGAAGGGCGAGCCTCAGGGCTCGTGCAACCTTAGGGGTATGGGCTTTGCCCTATGCCTTTGTAATACAAAGGAAAAACTGGCGCGATAAAACAGAACGATAAATAAGAATTTGACGAGGTGACTATGAATATTACTCCTACCGAAAACGAAATCAAATATATACGAGAAGAGCTCAATCAATTCAATAATGAGAGAGTCGGCGAGGATGGTCATACACCTCTAAACATCGTGGAATATGACACCAACGGCAATATTATTGGTGGTATTCTCGGTGGAACTTATTGGGGGTGGATGTATGTAGATATTCTTTGGGTACACGAAAACCACCGCTATAAAGGCATTGGATCAAAGCTCTTGCGTGAAGCTGAAAAAGAAGCTGTCCGCAGAGGTTGCCATCACGTTCATCTTGATACAATGAGTTGGCAAGCTCCCGAATTTTATCAAAAGCACGGGTATGAAGTGATTGGCATTCTTCCCGATATTCCGAATGGCAATCAAAAATATCTGCTTATGAAAGCATTG
>JBGVLA010000109.1:0-10935 GCA_045124015.1 Eubacteriales bacterium
ATCCACATAGCCAATAGGCGCAATAAGGGATGCTTGAATTACCGTATTATTCAAATCTATTTTTCCAAATCGCAAGTATTCCGCACCGATTTGAAGCGCAGGACGATCATGCAATGGATTTTTAGGTGATCCTCTGTATGCCATTTCATAAATTTTCTCAGTATCAACCGCTTCATCAAATCCGTAATACTCTGAAATACGCACATTGTAAATCGTCATATTACCATCATAGGACAAATGGTTGAGTCCCTCAACAACAAATCGAATCGCCCCCTCACCATTCAATTGATTGGAAGACAAAACAGATTTTTCGTGATAAAGTTCACTCGTAAAACGATCCAATGGAAAAAGTCCAAATTCTTCAAAATCATTCATGTATTCCGATATTGGATAAGTGATCGTTGCATCCGTTGTCGAGGTTTCTGTTGGAACAGTTGCTTCGGGATATGTCGCCTGAAAAAATGTCTGTGAAGCTGTTTCCGTTTCTGCGGTATCGCTCGTTGTGTCTACGGATTGTTGATGAGCAGATGGAAAGCAAGAAACCAAAAGAATACTCATAATACAGATCATGATACCAAAATAATATTTTTTCATTCTCTCACCTCCAAAACTTTCAAATTTACCAGTTCTCCCTCATCATTTAGATCAACAGAAAATGCCTTTGCTTCAAATCCCGCATTGCCTTCTCCGATCGTACAAAGTTCCCCGATAATCAATGCTTTATTTTTTTCGAAAAAATACACCTCCGAAACCTGACAGGTCAAATCATCGAAAATCACTTCACATTTTCCGCTGTTGATATCAACTCGATAAATTCTGCTGTAAATGTTATTTCTCTCCACCTTGGTTTCTCCGCGAACAAGCTCATATCCGATCGATCGCGGCTCCATTTGCTTAAAATATATAAAATCTGCAGATACAGCAAGAATACTCGGCATTTGCTCTCCTGAAAATTTATAGATTTGTTTCGTCTCGTTCTTCTCTAAATTGGTACAAATAATAGCATCCGCTATTCTTTCTCTCCCTTTTTCTGTTTGAATCGTTTCATAACAAATGTCATAAATCACAGAACGCATGATGATCGGTTGCGACATATCCGAAAGCATCGTATCTGATACTTTGAGAATTTCTTTCATATCCATATCAGCGCGATAAACTCCGATATCTTGATCAGAACGCATTGTTAGAAGAAGCATATCATCCTGTATCAAATAATCGATGACCGCCATTTGCATATCCGCCGAAAGATTAACAACCTTATCTGCTTTGATATCATAATACCAAAGCTCGCGTGTTCCATCTTGCTTATCAAGCATAATAAAATATGCCCGTGTCCCGACGATCTGCAGAGAAAATACGCCAAATGGATCATAAGCAAACTGATCAAAATCACCATCTTCACCGAAAGAATATTCAATCTTCAAATCACTTCCATCGAAAGAAAAAGAACAAAGTTTTTGCCCACGAAATGCGTAAAATCGATTATCGTATTCACAGTATCGAATGTTTGTATTCGTTCCATTTGCAACAAATTTCAAGGAAATGCATTCTTCCCAATTTTTATGATTGCATAGAGGATTGAAGCAAAAAATATTGCTTGCATCCATAATTTTATTATAATAGTATATCTGCCCATTTAATGTATACAAAAGTCTTGTCCGCGTATCAGCAAATGCCGTAGTAGTTGGATAATAGACTTTTTCATTTGAAGGAGTCGGTAAAATGCTGTCAAATATTGTTTCTTGCGTATCGTTTTTTTCGGAATTTGTATCTACAGTTTCAAAAACATCACATTTAACACTTGAAGCATTTTCAGATGTTATAGCCTCGGAAGTTCCTACATTTGGAATTTGATAACACGCTACCATTGAATAAAGAAAAACAAAAGATAGCATCACCATTATCCATTTTTTCATATCAATCCTCCATTCTCGTAAGCTCCGTAAACATCCCATTTTCATCCAGCTTGGCAGTAAAACCGCCCGATGTACGAAACGCATTGTCTTCACTCGGCGTACACACGTGTCCCAAAATCAAAACCTTATCCTCTATAAAATAAAGCATCTTTGTTTCACAGCGAAGATCATTCAAAACAACAGCTACCTCCCCGCTTTCTCTATGATAGCGATAAATCTTGCTATACTCATTAAAGACCTCCGAGGTCATTCTGACGCCATCGGAATATCCGATCGAGACTGGCTCACTAATGGTGTAATAAATATATTCATCGGTAACGGAAAGCAATCGATGTTCATTTTGAATATCTATCGCCATGACATCTTCAAAATCTCCCGTTTCGGGAACAAAGGACACAATCTTATCAGGAAGATAGCGTGTATATTTCTTTTCCTCATCATAAAGAGACGTCGTTTTTACAAAATAAAGACATTCACCATCAAAAATACCCTCTGCAAAGGAATCATAAATGTCTTCCGCAATCAGCCTTGGTGTTCCGCCCTCATATGATATATAATAAAGTCCTTGATACACACCCGTCAAAGTGATATAAATACCATTTGCAGAAAGCAAATATCCATATACTGCAGTATTTTCATCATAAAATACACGATTCATTTCTTTTGTTTCAGCATCATAACACATCAGTCCACGTTTTCCGCTTTCATGATCGCGGGCAATAAAATAGACATTCTTGCCGTGAATTTGAAGATATGTCAAACCGCCATACAAATAGCCTTTCATTTCCGTTTCAAAGTTTCCATCCATACCAAAGGAATGAACGACCTTCAAATCACTTCCATCAAATGAAAAAGAGCAAAATTGTTCTCCTCGAAGTGCATAAAAACGATTGTCATATTCACAAAATCTGATTGTCTGTCTGCCCGTATCCGTCATTTCAAATTTATAGGAAATGCAATCATAACCATCATGCTTGCAAAGCGAGTCAAAACAAAATGGATATATTTCTTCCGTAAATTTATTATAATAGCGAACGACTCCGCCTGTTGTAAACAAGAGTCTTGTCGGTGTATCGGAAAATGTCGTTGTCATCGGATAATATGTACCGTTGCTTTTGGTTGGGAGTTGAGGAATATGATGTTCCGTCGTCGTACTGTCTGTATCAGATGAAAAAGTATCCGATGGAATAGGCTCAATCGGATCGGTATCATCAGAGTCAGTATCACAAGATGCAAAAGAAAAAACAATAGCGATACTAAGCAAAATTGACAGAAATTTTTTCATAAAACAGCGTTCCTTTCAGTTCAATTCTCGATAAAATTCTTCCGCTTCGACCTTATAATCAAATGTCGGCAAAGCCACTCCCAATTCATTCAGTTTGGCAATCGTTTTATCATGTTTTCCCAGCTTATAGATGCTGTTTTCTTCGGAATCTGTGATCCGTATCTTACAATTATAAATGGATAAATCCGTACCGTAAGCATATAAATATCTCTTGCCATTTTCTTCTTTGACATCATAGATGAGTCCTGCTTGCCACAAATTCAGTTTTTGCAAGCCTTCTTCCTCCAAGCCCAAAAATCTGCCGTAAACTTTACCAATTTCAAGCGGAGGTCTTCCATACAGCTGATCCTCCAAATGTCCGCGCCATGCCATACGGTATACCTTTTCCGTATCATAATTTTCTACACCATACATATCAACAATCTGCACAAGATAAACCATAAATTCACCTACATACTCTTCCTCCATTCCGATGACACGAAAGAAAACAAAAGGAATGCCTTCTGTTTCATATCGTTCAAAAGCTACCTTTCCGAAAAAATATCCTTTTCCGCTTGGGAATGGCATAAAAGATTCAAATGTATCTTCATACACCGTAGGAATTTCAGGAATGTATGTGCATGTTGTGCTGGTTGTTTCCGTTTCTTTTGTCGCAGACGTTGTAATGGTCGGTACCGTTGCAGGTGGATACGTCGTTGCATTTGTGTCTGTTGTCGCTTCCGTCGGCTGCAATATTGCAGTCTCCCTTTTTGTTTCCGTGCTTTCGTTTGTTGATTCAAAAACAAAAGCTTCTTTACAAGAAATGAAAGAAAAAAGAAAAGACAAACTCAACATCAAAGCCATATATTTTTTCATCGTTTTCCATCCTTTCATAAGCATTTTTGAAGATCATTCAGAAAATTCGATAATCGCAGGATTTCTAAAATCGCCGTTTTCCGTTACGGTTACCACAACGCCCATACTTGAAAAAGCTTCCCATTCTCCCTTAATTTCTCGCCTACCGCTAATCGGTGCGCAAATCATCACCTTATTCTCCGACAAAAAGTGAATATCATATACGGCAATCGGACTGCCATCGAAAGTCATATGATCGCTGAAACGAAATGCAAGCGTTGCCTCTCCCGTAGAAAGATCCAACCGATAAATATCTCCATACTCTGACGTACTGCTTTTTCCCCTTTTGGGTGTTACGCTGAAATACGCATATGCATCTGTTACCATATGGAACTTTATCGTATCGTCTTTATCGTAACGATAGAAAACGCTTTCTTTTTTGGTTTCGAAATCATAAACGTAAAATGTGTTATAGTCTTTCATATAGTAAACTTTTTCATTGCGATAAAAAGCCTCTTTTAAGAAATTCACACCCTCAAAGGGCGTTCCGCAGAAAACAAGCTCTCCCGAAGGACTATATTGAATTTTATAAACACTGCTGACACCGTCATTCACCAAAATATACGCCTCTCCATCTATCACATGGCAAGCCAATATTTGATACCTGCTGTCGATATATTTGATCTCATGCAAACGATTTTTTTCCAGATCAAATCTCATAAGATGTCTTTTGGAATTCTCATCCATATAGATCAGATAAGCATAGTTTTCGACGATCGATAGATTGGTCGCACGCGTTGGATTATAGATATATTGATCCAATGAACCGTCCTCTCCCATCGAACATTCCAACGTAAGATCGCTTCCATCCGTTGCAAAGGAATATAGTCTTGCGCCGCGAAGCGAATAAAATCGATCATCATATTCACTATATTGAATGATTTGATACCCTCTTGCACTTTCCATCAAAAAACGCAAAGAAATACATTCCTGCCAATTTTGATGATTGCAATCGGAATCAAAGCAAAAACGGCGAAAGGTATTCGTTCTTCTATCGTAATATTGAATCTCACCCATATAATTGAATAGGATAAAATCCTCCATATCGATACTGCCGTGTCCAAGTGAATAGCTTGCATAATCTCCGGGAGGCCCCACGTATGGAAAAACGATCTCGCCAAAAGACCGCGTGGTTTCTTCGGCGTGCGAATGGATCGTCGGCACCGTTGCAGGTGGATACGTCGTACCTTCATAGACTGTGGTATCGTCTGTTGTATCTGAATTTGAAAATTCGACGGGTGGATTTTCCGTGATACAGGAAGCAAACAATATCAGCATCAGTGCTGCTGCAAGCACACAAGAAAGAAATTTAATTTTCATTGATAAAACTTCCTTTCTTTTCAGCATCCCAATTCCAACGTGTCAAAGATTTCATCATTTTTTCACATTCTTCATCTCGCATATGACCTTTTATCACCAGATGATATGCATATTCCTCCGTATTCCAAATATAGATCGTAACACCGATCGTGCGGAATATCGCCACGTCATGCTCTGCCATCCGCTTGTATTCGATATCCAAAGAATCGGGATTTGCCAAAAAACCGGCATCCAATGTTGTCTGTATCAGCGTAACGTTCACGTACTCATTTGCCCACGTTGTCGTGATATCCTTATCGTTGATAAATTGTGTCAGCCATTTGCTGTTCTCAGGCAGTTCTGTAATGAGATACATCTCCTGAATCTCATCGGGTGCTTTTTCAACGTCCTCGTTTGCAAAATAAAGCTTAACAAGATTCTCATGGATCTCAACAAAAAAGCCAACCATAGGTTCACGCACGGCAGAAACGCTCATCATGCCGCTGAATACCAAAAGGAAAGCCGCAGCAGCTACAGCCACACGTCTCATGGCAGAATGCCAGCCACGCAAAAACGGAATTTTAGAGCGGTTACAAAGTTTTTTGATCGACCGCTTATAATCTTCGGAATACGATATTTCATCTTCCGTTGCCGAGAAGGAATCATAATAGGATTCTTCGTATTGACGGATCGCTTCCTCTAAAAGAAACCTCCCCAATTTTTCATGATCTTTCATGGTAACCCCTCCTTTTCAATAATTCGATCAATTTTTTTCGTCCTCGTGTCAATCGCGAATTGACTGTCGCCTCATTCATATTCATCAGTTTGGCAATTTCTTTGATGGAATGATGATAAAAGTAATATAAGCTCAAAATATCTCGATAAACATCGCCAAGCTCAGCAAAGCACGCAAGGATCTCGGAAACATGATTCTGCTCGCAGATTGCAAAAAGATCTTCATCGGATGCGATCTCAACATCCTCGATCGTGCAGAGCATTTTTTCATCTTTCCCTCGCTTGCGCATAATGGTGATCGATTCATTCTTTGCAATTTTCATAATATAGGCTTTCACGATCCGATCGTTTTTTCCTCGGAGGACATCTATGTTTTCCATAACCTTCAGCCATGTTTCCTGCATCGCATCCTCTGCATCCTGCTGATTTTTCAAAAGCTTATGCGTTCGCCTGAATATGCCATCCGAATACTTTTGATATATCGCTTCAAACGTCAGTTTGTCAGTTTCATCATCTATCAGTGATAGACAAGGCATCAACATTGTCGGTCCTCCTTTGCTGTAAATTGATCTCGGATCCGCCGCGGGATCTTATGCCATTTTAGCATACAAGCCATCCCGTGTCAAATCTGCGCCTCTATTCATTAAGACGGAAAATTTTGTCTCTATAATGCAAAAAAACATTTTGTTTACAATTTGTTCACAATTCAAGAAAAAATCCTCGCTAAAAAGCGAGGATACAAACGAAAGACCCATTTCACCAAGAAAGTAAAATGGGTCCTGTTATTTCCTTCTCTAAGGGATATGTATTTGGAAAAAAGCCAATCAGAATTTACCGCCGCCAACGTTACGTGAAGAACCGGAAGAATTCGAAGATTTATTTTCCCTTTTCACACGATTAACGGTACGATACAGATAAAATTCATTCGCATGAGTAACCTGCATACTGCCTTCCTTGGTGTATGCCGTTGCCCCGGGCTGTTTTCTTACCGATTTCAATTGGTTTTTCATCACGCTTGTTGCGATAAATGCAACAACAAAACCGATCACGAGCGAAATAATCAAATTTTTAGCAAAAGCGAAAGGAAATCCGTTGATCTCACCATCGATCTGATATTCACATGCATCGATAAAATCATGGAAAGCCGTTGCATAATCATCGGCACTGAGCGAAAATGAGATCGTATCGCCAATAGAGTCGATATCTCTCATCGTAATCGCCTTGGCACCCAAGCCGTTGGAAAGAATACGATATTCTCTTTCCTCCATGGCGAGAAGCAAAAGCACGCCATCGCGGTCCTTGCCATAGCCATAGTCGTTCGTATCATAAAAATACTCTACGTAATCGTCCGCCGTAGCGTTGCCTATCGTATCAACGGTCGCAATGATAATATCCACTTGATATTCCTCGCTGATGCGATTCAGTTTGTCCAGCAGTTCGTTTTCTTCGGAAGCCGTCAAAATGTCAGCACCATCATAAAGACGGGGCGTGTTCGCCGCAAAAGCCGTAAGCGGCAAAGCAAGGCATATAAGGAGTGCAAAAACCAACGTTAATGTTCTTTTCATCATGATCGACACCTCCTTACAGCAACCACAAAAGATAGGAAAGCGCAAAAGCGGCAGCGCTGACAGCACCTGCAATACCAAACAGCCACTTTTTATAAGCGCCCTTATCCATCGGAAGATCACCGACAAGCTTTCCCGTTTGTCCATTCATCGCAAAGGTGTATTTTTCACTGTTCCACGATGTATTGAGCAACCAAACAGGATAAAGAGCATACTTGGCAACACCATTTTTCAAATGAACACTGGAAGACTCCGGCATTACGGAGGAATATCCCTTCACGGTAGACGCAAATGCCTGCTCCGTGCTCTTTTTGATTCTTTCGTTGGCTCTTGTGATACTTTGCTCGGAATCCACATCATATTTATCAGCCAAATAACCGGCAAGATACGCTGTCTGAAAGTCAACAGCATCTGTGAAATCAAACGGTTCGATCGATTCCATCAACGCATCATCCATCTTAGTAGAGCCATCCACAGGAACTCTTTCAAACCCGATCGTACCTGCTCTCATAACGGCATAATAGCTGGTCTCAGTATATCGATATTCACTGGTGCTCCATGTGCGTATACGCGTTGCCTTATATCGGATATTGGCATCCGCATCGGCATCAAAAAGCCAAACGGGAACGTAAACACCCTTGACCTCATCAATATGATTTTCTTCCGTAAAGATCTTCGGAAGCAATCGTTTTCCGCCGTAATGCTGTTTGAGTGCTTCAAGAGCGGCTTTTTTATCCAGTTTGAATGGGATCACGTAATCAGGCTTCAGCGCACCGGAAAATTGCCCCATCATCACGACAGGATTGCCACAGAAAGGACAGCTCGTCGCCGCCGTAGTCTCATCCCCCACGATCTCACCGCCGCAGGATTGACAAGAGTATACGCGAAGGCCATCCGCTTCCCCTTCTTGCCACTGACCGCCCGCCGCAGTTTCCCATGCCATATCGTCAGAAGCTTCATTTTTCAATTCGTTGTCATAGGAAACGAGCGTTTCCATCTCAAATTCCGTATCACAATACGGACATTTCATTTTCTGCAGACCGCTGTCAAACTCAATAGCACCGCCACAGCACGGACATTTATATTGCTGTAATACCGACATTAACTCAACCCCTTTATATCAAAATTGTCATTTGTTTATTTTTACAATTTGGAACCGCAACTTTGGCAGAACTTACCGCCATCACAGGGAGCTCCGCAGTTCGGGCAGAATTTCGGTCCCGTCGGTGTAGCAGGGGCTGCCACAGGAGCCTCAACCTCGGGCTCGGGCTCCGCAACAGGCTCCTCCTGAGGTGTCATTCTACTGCGCTTGACGACATCTTCGATCTGCTGACACATATCCATATAACGCTGATAATCTCGCTGTTCATTCAGATTTCTGTAGGAGATACCTCTATCCTCCAGAGTAACCGTATCTTCATTAACCCGGAAGCGGATATCATCAAAATAAGGATTGTTGCCAATCTGCATATCGATATAAAAATCGTAATCTGTTTCGTATCTCGGAGGATTGTAGCTGACACTGTTGCCGTTGGAATCCTCTTTTTTCATTTCCTTTCTGTAGGTCTGAACATCAACCGTACACGCGAGAACATCGCCAAAGGAAATGATATCGGGATTTTCATCCATATAAGAATCGTAGTTGGTAACGAAAAATCTGGTCGGAATACCGTTTTTCTCTTCCACGTACATCTTGTAATCTTCACCAATTACCTGTGCCGCAAGGAAGCCTTTCAGCTCTTCCGCATTTTTCTCGCGGTAAGCGATCTGTTCCTTGATCTGATCCACAGTGGAATGACGGCGCTCGTCGAACCACGGAGAAAGCTTTCTCGCGCATTCTTTACAGCAGTTACCATCCTCTAATTTACGGTTGCCAAGAAGGCCAATTTCTCCACCGCAAATATCGCATTCCTTTTTCTCAAATAATTTTTTAAAGAAACCCATATTTTTCCTCCTTAAATAATATCTCCGTTGTCAAAGGGATCTCCACATTCGGGACAGAATTTGGGTGCTTTTGTGGGATCGGCAGGTTGCCAACCGCACTTATCGCATTTATACTGAGGGACGCCCGCGGGCTTTTTGCCGCCGCAATTCGGGCAGAATTTTCCTTTGTTCACAGCGCCGCAGGAGCAGGTCCAGCCTTCATCAGCGGGCTTGGGAGAACCGCATTCAGGACAGAATTTTCCTGTTACAGTTGCGCCGCAAGCACAAGTCCAGCTATTATCAGCGGGCTTGGGAGAGCCGCATTCGGGGCAGAATTTACCTGTTGCGGTTGCGCCACATGCACATTTCCATGCATCTGCCGCAGGCTTGGGTTCCGGCTTCTTTGCACCGCATTCAGGGCAGAATTTGCCTGTTGCTGTCGCGCCGCAAGCACACTTCCAGCCATCCTGTGCGGGTGCCTGATCCTGCTGAGCCTGCATCTGCTGTTGCTGCATACCCATATTATAGAACTGCTGAGCCGCGTTCATCATGCCACCGCCCATACCACCTGCCATGTTCATGCCGATAAAACCATTCATAGCGCCGTTGGGATTTGCCGCAGCAGTATTTATTGCGTCCATGCTGCGACCCGCCATCATGAAGGGATTGGAGCCCACAGTAGCCGCATCCTCCATCTCAGCGATCTTTTTCATATCCTCGGGAGAAAGCGTGATCGGACCCATAGCAATGGTTTCCACGGTAATGCCTCTGAGTTCAGTCCATTCCGCCTGCATTGCATGGTTGATCGCAACCTTCAATTCCTTCGTATGCGCAGGGATCTGAGCGGGACGAAGCTCAAGTGCAGAAAGCTCCGCAAAGGCAGGCTGCAACGCGTCAATGAAGTCCGCCTTCAGCTGACCGTCGATCGCTTCTCTTCTGTATTCGGTCGTAACGTTGCCCGCAAGTCTTGTATAGAACAAAAGCGGGTCTGTGATACGGTAAGTATATGTACCATTGCATCTGACGTTGACCGTTTTGCTCATATTGAGTCTCTTATTCACGATCTCAAAAAGAATCGGGCTGGGGGTACCAAACTTGTTCTCCAGAATCTCCTTCGTGTTGAAATAGTAAACTCTCTGATCCTTTCCGGTATCACCGCCATAGGTAAAGCGCTTACCCACCGCCTTAAAGGTATCCACAAGAGATTTGCCAAACTTGCCTGCGAAAATACTGGGTTCTGTGGAGGAATCATAAGTAAATTCTCCGGGCTCCGCACAAACCTCAACGACCTTACCCTGCTCCACGATGATCATGCACT
>JBGVLA010000110.1:0-45405 GCA_045124015.1 Eubacteriales bacterium
ACACCTGCGCTTCGCCGTGTCATCGAAGCGTCTTCCGCCGTAGCATCGAAGTATCATCATATGCTGATCGGGACGGAGGATCTGCTTTTGGCGCTGATCGGAGAGAGAGAATCCGTTGCGGCAAGGCTTCTCATTGCGCAAAGCGTGAGTCTGAATGAATTGCAAAATGATATCATTGCTTTTTTTGGTGATGTTGGAACGGAATCGGAAGGTGCGGCAAATACGAAGTCGGGAAAAAGCACCAGCGCTATCGGACAATTCGGAAAAGATCTGACGGCGATGGCCTCATGCGGACTCCTTGACCCCATCATCGGGCGCGAAGCAGAAACGGAAAGAGTGATCCGTATTCTTTCACGCAGAACGAAAAACAATCCTTGCCTTGTGGGTGAGCCCGGGGTAGGCAAGACTGCCGTTGTGGAGGGGCTTGCTTCCAGGATCGCATCGGGAACGGTGCCGGATGACCTTGGAGAAAAAAGCGTCATTACGCTGGATATCGGTGCCATGATCGCAGGTGCCAAATATCGAGGGGAATTTGAAGAGCGGCTCAAAAAGGTCATGAATGAGGTGAGTAAAAATCGCAATATCATTCTTTTTATCGATGAGATACACACCATTGTCGGTGCAGGTGCGGCAGAAGGGGCGGTCGATGCCGCCAATATCCTAAAGCCTGCTTTGGCAAGGGGCGAATTACAGGTCATCGGTGCGACGACGACGGACGAATATCGACGGCATATTGAAAAGGATGCGGCGCTTGAGCGCCGTTTTCAAGCCGTTGACGTGGCGGAGCCGACAGCGGAGCAAACACTTGCGATTTTGCAGGGCTTGCGTCCGAAATATGAGGCTCATCATCATATCCGTATTACGGACGAAGCGCTTTCGGCGGCGGTTCAGCTTTCCGTTCGCTATATTCCCGATCGGTTTTTGCCCGATAAAGCCATTGACCTTGTCGATGAGGCGGCGTCGCAAAAGCGCATTGAAAGCTTTGGCGCTTCCCCCAAGCTTTCCAAATATGAAGCGAAGCTTCGGAATCTACAGGACGAAAAGGAAAATGCCATTCAAAATAAAGATTTTGACCGTGCCGCTATGCTACGCGAAACGATTCAAGAAACGGAGCTTTGCTATCGGTCCGAAAAAGAACAATGGCGTAAGGAACGTGAATTGGCGGCATTTTCTATTGGCGCGGATGATATTGCAGAGGTGGTAACGGCATGGACGAAGATCCCCGTAAAAAAGCTCGTGGATTCTGTCAGCAATCGGTTGTTACATTTGGAGGATGATTTGCGTGTACGCATCATCGGGCAGGAACAAGCGGTTTCTGCCGTTGCCCGTGCCATCAGACGAGGCAGAGTTGGGCTTGGCAATCCTGTACGTCCGATCTGCTCGTTGCTTTTTGTCGGTCCCACGGGGGTGGGCAAAACAGAACTTGCTAAGGCGGTGGCAGAGCTCGTTTTTGGTTCGGAACGTGAGCTCGTGCGTCTCGATATGAGCGAATATATGGAAAAACACAGCGTTTCCAAGCTGATTGGCTCTCCTCCCGGTTATATTGGATATGAGGAGGGCGGCGGTCTTTCCGAGAAGGTACGCCGTCATCCGTATTCCGTCGTGCTTTTCGATGAGATCGAAAAAGCACATCCCGATGTTTTTAATCTTCTTTTGCAAATTCTTGATGATGGCATTTTGACCGATTCTACGGGTAGGACGGCAAATTTCAAAAATACGGTCATTATCCTTACCACGAATATCGGCACGGCGGAGCGGGAGCATACGGGGGTGCTTGGCTTTTCATCCTCCGCATCTGCCAAAATCGACGCAGAAAAGGATTTTCGTATGCGTGCGCTCAGGGAACGTTTTCGCCCTGAATTTTTGAATCGACTGGATGAGATCATCGTGTTTGAACGGCTTAGTTCGGAAAATCTGATATTGATTGCCCAAAATATGCTGGAGGACGTAAAAAACCGCATCAAGGCGATTGGCATTGATGCGGAATTTGATGCTTCTGTGGCTCGTATGATCGCCTCTCATGCGGATGTCGAGCGCTATGGAGCACGCCCTTTGCGTCGAGAAATTTTTGCTAAGATCGAGGACGTATTTTCTCTTTGGATCCTGGAGGGAGAGGTTCGAGAGGGTGATCGGGTTTTCGTAAAAGCGGAAAACGGGAAGATCTGTCTTGAGGAGCGTATTGGCATCGCGGGGGAGCCATGAATCTCACCTACAATGAAAATGAATTCTGCTCGAGTCAGCAAGGGTGTCAACTTCACGTTGACACCCTTGCCATTTTATCATAATTGATCAATCGTTAGAGGCCTTCTGTTTTGGCGGTTTTACAAGAAGCAATCAACAATCTGCGAATATTTCCGCAAAGTTTTTCTGCATGAAAATAAGTATCCTTATCAATACGCCTTGTTTCATACATCAATTTCAACCAATAAGTTGTCTCACTGGATTCCTTGAGTGCGATTTCAAGCTTGGAAATAAAATCTTTTTTACTTTGCGCGTATTGTGCTTCATGAATGTTTGCACCAATGGAAGTTCCTGCCCGTGCCAGTTGGTCGAGCATATAGGCACTCTTTGGCATTTTTACATCATCAATCAAATTTACGATAGCAACCGCAAATTCAAAAGATAGATCAAGAAGTTTGTTTTCGGACATATTTTTCTCCATAAACGAAATGATATATTCGCTCCGCGAATATGATATACGGCTTGTGCCGTATGATATACCTCGCATTGCTCGGTATGATATCATATCCGTTCCCACATATGCCGAAGGCATATATCATCCGCGAAGCGTGATATCATATCGAAGATATATCACCCGTTCCCTGAGGAACGGATATCATTGAAAAAAGCCTATTGCTTTCGCAATAGGCTTTTTTCTTGGCGCGCTCGGGGGGATTCGAACCCTCGACCTACCGGTTCGTAGCCGGGCACTCTATCCGCTGAGCTACGAGCGCATCCCTTATTTAATTGCTCCCTTTGTTCGGGTGCTCATATATCATAGCACAACTGTTTTGAAATGTCAATACCTTTTGAAAACTTTTTCGAAATTTTTGCAATAAATTTTATGCTTAAATCTATTGTAAAATGATCTGTATTTTGATATAATATATAATAATATAGTATTTCATATGATGAGGGTTTTTCGGGCGGATTTTGCCGAAATACGTCATCACGAAAACGGAGGTGTATATTTTTATGGCGAAACGCCGCACAAGCAAAAAGAAGATTCGCAAGCAAGTCATATCGGCTGTGATCGTGGTCATACTTGCGATCCTTGCGTATTTTTTGGAGCCTTGGCAGTACATAACCGGGGAAGAGAAACCCGACGTTGGCTCCCGAACGGAAATTACGAGTACGGATCTTCAGATCCATTATATCGATGTAGGGCAGGCGGATTCCATTCTCGTTCGTGTTCCTGTGGATGGCGGTATGAAAAATATGCTGATCGATGCCGGTACAGCAGAAAATTATCCTGCTTCCAATATTATCGATTATCTTTCCGATCTCGGCATTTCTTCTCTTGATTATTTTGTGATTACGCATCCCCATCTTGACCATATCGGCGCGGCAGATGAGGTCATTCATACCTTTGACGTCAAGACCGTGATCATTCCTGAGTGTGAAGCTTCCACAAAGGCATGGGAAAACGTACTCGTTGCGATCGACGAAAACGACGTGGATACGGATATTATCAGCAAAGCGGGAGATACTTATACCATGGGCGATGCTTCGTTTAAGATCCTCGGTCCCATCGATCCCGCAAACGAAAAAGAAACCAACAATTACAGCATCGTGATGCGTCTTGTTTACGGCGAGACTGCTTTTATGTTTACGGGCGATGCCGAAACAGACAGCGAAGAAGAAATTCTTGCAAGATTTTCCGCATCTGAATTTTCTGCGGATGTTCTGAAGGCCGGACATCACGGATCCACAACATCAACAAGCGAAGAATTTTTGAAGGCTGTAAGCCCCTCTCTTGCGATCATTTCCTGCGGCGAGGGCAACTCGTACGGCCATCCGCATGATGAGATCTTGGAGCGCTTGCAGAATGCAGGCGTTGAGATTCTCCGCACCGATCTTGAAGGAGATATCATCATCTGTTCCGATAAAACCGAAGTATATCGCCTGACTTCAAATTGAAAGGAAGGCGCAGCATTTGCTCCTTTTTCGCAAATTGCTCTCAGTTATTCTTGCGTTCTCGATTCTTTTGGCACTTCCGCTGACAGTACATTCAGCGGGGTCGGCTTTGGATCGTGTTACGTTCTTCGGAGATTCCACAACCGCGCATCTTGCTATACGTGCGGGAATTCCGAAAAGTCGCGTCTGGTCCGGCGCGGGGAGTACCGTCCTTTTTGAAACGGTCAACAAAATCAAATGTGTCCATCTCTCCGCGGAAAACCGAGATATGACGCTTGCCGATGCGGTTGCCTTGAAAAAACCGCAGATACTTGTCATTACCGTCGGTGTTTCCGGCGGCGCAGGACTTTTATCTCAGGAACGCTTTATGGCGATATACCGAGAAATGCTTTCTTCTGTCCGAAAGGCAAGTCCTTCGACGAAGATCCTCGTGCAGTCCATTTTGCCTCTTTCCGATAAATCCGTAAAGCATTATAAAACGCTTACGAAATCCGCGGTCAAGGAAGCCAATGGGTGGATACGCTCGGTCTGTCGGGAAATGGGGATCCCTTATCTCGATACCCATTCGCTTTTGATCGATCCTCAAACGGGATATTTGAGGGCGGAATATCAAAACGATGAATATATGCATTTGACAAGTACGGCGTATGCTGTCGTGCTGGATGCCGTCCGAGAAAAGCTTTTGGCGCTCGGATATTAAAAATGATAAAAACAATAGCCGTAGAAAGCGGCGGAACGGAGAAGATATGTCCGAAACCCATGCTAAATTCATTAAATTCTTATCTGCGTTTTTGGGCGCGATAGGCGCAGCCGTTTGTATTATTTTGGCGCTTACCGTCGTTTCGGAAACATCGGCGAAAGTCCTTTTGCTCGTGCTTGCCGCCGTTTTCTTGCTTATTGTATATCCGATGTATAAGGTCGGAAGCTTGATGGAAGAGCTTGCCGAGCAAAATAAAAAGCTTACCCTGCTCGCAAACCGCCAGGCTAAGCTTTTGAAGACCGTCGATTCTTCAAGCAAGTATTCTCCCATGAATAAAAACGCTCCCAAATCCGCGAGCACCGATACCTCGGCGTTTACCCCCGTGGAGGCAGAGCGTACGCTGAAATATACGAATATGGAAACGATCTCCGTTCCCGTTCCTCCCAAAAGACAGCCGGAGCCTACAGGGGAACTTCCGCATGAATTCGCTGCAACGACCAAGCGTCTGAATGCACAGACGGGTGAGGTCGAGCTTTTGAGCAAAACGCTGGAACACAAAAGACCTCCTCGCCGTATGACGGTAAGCGAGGAAACGATCGAGCTCAAACGCGGTTATCGTGCCATCTCTCAGCTCATGCATACGATGTTCCATCAAACGACCATCGCGGCGGGCGGTCTTCATACCGTTGCGGTTGCGGCAGGCGGTCATGTGTACGCTGAGGGACATGGCAAATACGGTCAGTGCAACGTTGCGGCTTGGGATCATATTCTCGCAGTTGCGGCGGGCACGCATCATACCGTTGGTCTGCATGAGGACGGAACTTGTGTTGCTTGCGGATATAACGGAAGCGGACAATGCGAGGTGGACTGTTGGAATACCATTGCTGCCATTGCGGCAGGTACGAGCCATACGGTCGGTCTTTTGGCAAACGGTACCTGCGTTGCTGTTGGTGATAATACATACGGTCAATGCAACGTTATGGATTGGACCGATATTATTGCCATTGTAGCAAATGCAAACTGCACCATTGGTCTGAAGCATGACGGCACGGTCGTCGGCGTCGGTGCCAATACAGATGGCGGATGGGGTGCGATCAAATGGGGCGGTATCGTCGACGTTGCGGCGGGCGGTTTCCATACGGTTGGTCTCAAGGCGGACGGCACTTGTGTTGCGGTCGGCAACAATGCCAATAAGCAATGTGATGTTTCCCGTTGGAGAGACGTTCAAGCGGTTGCGGCAGGTGCATTCCATACGGTTGGTCTCAAAAAGGACGGTACGGTCATCGCTATCGGTCATAATGGTCATGGTCAGTGTAATACGAGCGAATGGCGCGAGATCGTTGCCATTGCGGCAGGACGCAACCATACCATTGCTCTCACCAGAAGCGGCAGAGTTTTCGCAGTTGGTGATAATACTTATAATCAGTGCTTTGTTCAGAATATGAACGACGTTAAAGTGAATAGAGAATAAGTAAAATGCGCTTTCGGCATTGCCGAAAGCGCATTTTTGTTTATATACTAAGAAATGCCGAGAAGCGTATTGAGCGCATAAACATCCTCTTCGGAAAGCAACGCGGAATAGGTAGCGCTATGCTGAAACGCACCGACATTGGCATCGTACTGAATGAGATCGATCATAGTGCCGTCCTTGTGTACGATGGAAAGCTTGCAAACACCGCAAGGAGGTCCATATCCGCCGTTTTCCTTGGAAAAACGATATAAAAAACGTGTAGATGCCTCATGATCACCATATGCAATGGTATCGCAGAGAAGCGCATAAAGCATTTGAATCGATTCTCGATCTGTAAGCGTTTTTGTTTCAAAATCCTTCCAGATAAGCTCCAAAGTGTCGGAATCTCGGGCATCCGAGGGCGTTACGATGATCTTTTCGATATCCTCGATGCTTTCAAGCCCATAGATCGAAGAAAAGATGGGTTCATAGGTGCAGGTGTCAAGCTCAAAGTCTAAGTTCAAATGCCCGAATTGCTCCTCATAGACATCGATCAAGGTTCCGTCTTGATTTCGGAAGCCTTTTGAAAAAGAGTCGAATTTCCAAAGATAGAGCGTTCCGTCGTCTTTTTCTTTGGAAATGAGATAGGCAAGTGTGGTTTTATCTTGGATATGATACCAAATTTCATTTTCATTCTCCGTATAGACCTCTCCGATGTAATGCTCCAATGTGGATTGCTTAGCGTGTGGCACATTCAGATAAAAAGCGAAATGGTTGCCGACGGGTATACCGATTCCCGTTAAGGCGTTTGGTTCATACTCCGATGATTCCCGATAATACCCCTTTTCGTATCGCGCGAGAAACGTTTCAAAGCTCGGCGGATACAAAAGATGCACCGCGATGCCGCAAACAAGCAAAAGACTTGCCGCGAGCGTCCCCCATTGCAGGGCGCTGTTTTTCTTTTTTGGCGCGGATTCTTCGATGTATCCTTCATCTACGTTTCCGAGCGCCATCAAAATATCTTCACTTTTCATACTTCAAACCCCTCCTTTTCCAATTCATCCTTGAGCTTTCCTCTTGCGCGAAAGAGCATGATGCGGACGTTGTTTTCTGTCATATGAAAATCCCTTGCGATCTCCTTGGCGGAGGAAAGATAAAAATACCGCCGCATAAAGATTTTTCGGGTCTCCGTCGGCAATTCCGAAAGAAACGCATCGAGGATACGGGTCAGTTCACCCGAAAGGACGGTATGCTCCGTGTCTTCGTTTGCAGGGATACATTCCGCAAGCTCGTCAAGCGCGAGAGAAAGCTCGCCGTTTGATCGTTTTTCGGCGGCACGCTTTTCATATCGCTTGATGGCGAAATTCCGGGTGATCTTCCCGAGATATGCCGAAAGCTTGGTGGGTCTTTTCGGTGGTATCGTTTCCCATGCCTTCATGTAGGTATCGCTGACACATTCTTCGCTGTCCTCACGCGAATGTAAGATGCGGTCGGCAATGCTATGACAATATTTCCCATACTTTTTCGCTGTTTCTCGAATGGCATTTTCCGAGCGGGCAAAGTATAGCTCAGTAATTTCCTTGTCGGTCATATGAAGCTCCTTTCATGTGATTTCCTATCCTAAAAGACCGAATTTTTCGCGGTTTGTTACAGATTTTGTGAAAATTTTATCATGTTTTCGACGCTTTTTCAAGGAAAAAAGAAAAAGAGAGGTCTATTTTGACCTCTCTTTGACATTCTTGATGACGGATGATGCTTGGCGGTGTCTTTGTTTTTTTCCGAGATAATCACTGATCGCGGCGATCTTATCATAAAAGCAGATGAGCCAACCGCCTTTTGTTTTCGGCGGAATCGGCGTTAAGGGAAACATATGATGCCGTATCATATCCCGTTCCGTTTGCGTGAGATTCGGATATTGGCGGAGAGCATTGGTGAGCGCGCGCTTGGGATGGGTGAACCCATGAAAACGGTGCGAGGGGTCCTTTTCGTGCCAATCATATAAATAATAGTCGTGAAGAAGCGCACCGCGGATCAGCTCTTCCAAATTCATTTTGCTGTGAAATCGCTTATGATGACGATAGCAGAGATAGGCAACCTTGATGGAATGGTCAAAGGTATTGCTTTTTACATGATGGCGATGATGCTTCATCGTTTGATATTCCTTCGAGGAAATGATTTTTTGAATCAGATTTTGAAATTCCTTGTCTTTTCGCAAGATATCACATACTTTCTTTTTTGATTAGTATGTGATATTATGATGCTTTTATGTAAAACAGGGTAGAAGTTCGAGAACTTCTACCCTGAATATTATTGTATAAACGTATATGTGCCTGCGGAAAGCTCGTGAGTTTCTTTGCCGATCGTTGCCGTGGCGGTAAGACCGCTCGGGACGGTGAAGATATAGGTCGTTTTTTCGCCGTCGCGGTGCCATTCGGAGCGAATCACGCCATAGGGTGTTTTAAGCGATGCTTTCGCATAGGTGAGCTTTTCGGTGGTTCTCGGCTTGAAGAGGATATGTTCAAAACCGGGATGGGCTTCGTCGGTCTCAATGCCGGCAACTGTGCCGTAAAGCCAATCGCCGACAGCGCCGTATGCGTAGTGATTGTACGAGTTCATATCCGCGCCCCAGAACGTGCCGTCTTCACGAACACCGTCCCAATGCTCCCACATCGTCGTTGCCCCATGCTCAACGGCATAGAGCCAAGAGGGAAGCTTATTTTGGAAAAGAAGCGTATACGCAAGGTCGATGTGTCCGTGATCTTCCAAAACGTGAAGCAGATAAGGCGTGCCGAGGAAGCCCGTTGTGAGACGGTCGCCGTTTGCGTGGATCATTTCGGCAAGACGATCTGCGTGTGCCTGCAAATATTCCGCTTCACAAAGCTCAAATTGCAGGGTGAGGACGTGTGCGGTCTGTGTTGCAAGGGAGATCATGCCATTTTTGAAAAATCTTTCACGGATTTCGTTTTTGGTTTCTTCGAGCTTGGTTGCATAGTCCTTGTAATCGTCTTTACATACGCCGAGGATCTCAGAGCTTTTGATGAAAAGGGAAGTGGAATATGCACGGAAGGCAAGCGCAAGGAATTTGCTGTCTGTACCGCCATAGCAGCTCTTGGGGTCTTCCGCGTCCTGCGAGAGCCAATCTCCGAAATGCTTTCTTTCGATATAGTCCTCTCCCTTTGTATACATATAATCGACCCAACGCTTCATGGTAACGTACTGACGGCGCAAAATCTCACGGTCGCCGTAGATGAGATACATCTGCCACGGGAGGATCGTGCAAACGTCCGACCAACCGCAAGCGGGGCTGACCCAATCGAGGCGAGGAATGATTTGCGGGATCCTGCCGTCGGAAAGCTGTTCGAGGGTCATATCGGAGAGCCATTTGCGGTAGAATTTGCGGGTATCGTAGTTATAAGAAGCGCAACGGGCAAAGACCTGTGCGTCGCCCGTCCAGCCGAGACGTTCGTCGCGCTGTGGGCAATCCGTGGGAACGTCGAGGAAATTGCCCTTTTGTCCCCAAATGATATTATGATAAAGCTGATTGATCTTTTCATCGGAACATTCAAAATAGCCCGTGCGTTCCATATCGGAATGAACGACGATGGCGGTGAAATCCTCGGGGTTCAGCTGGCAGGGGAACTCGGTGAGTCTGATATAACGGAAGCCGTAGAACGTAAATTCCGGTTTCCATGTATGCTTTTCGCCATCACCGACGTAGACGATCTGCGCTTTTGCGGAGCGATAGTTTTCGTTATAGAAATTGCCCTCATAGTCGAGGATTTCCGCGTGGTCGATGACGATCTTTTCACCTTTCGGAACGGTCAAGGTAAAGGAAACGTAGCCCGTCATATTTTGTCCGAAATCGAGAACGGTCTCACCTTTTGGGGTATGGATCACTTCACGGGGCTTGAAGATTTCATGCTCCGCGATGCGCTCGCCCTCTTGGGGAACGAGGATTTGCTTTGGGTGGTTGATGATTCTCACAGGATACGTACCACCGACGAAATTTTCATCGTAAACATCGCCATGGTAAATGTTGCAGGCGCGCCATTTGGTTTCGCTTACCGACCAGCTTTCGTCCGTTGTAAGAATCTCTTCCGTGCCGTCGGTGTATTCGATGAGGAGGGAAGCGATAACGGCGTATTCGTTGCCCTCGATTTCCGCGCCTTTCCACGTGGGAACGGGCTTTGTACCTTCAAAGCCATAAGGCATACGCCAACCCATCGCGGCGGTCATGGAGATGATATTTTCCTTTTGCAAAAGCGCAGTTACGTCATATTCCTGATACTGCACGCGCTTATGATACGCCGTCCAACCCGGAGCGAGAATATAGCTGATTTTTTTGCCGTTGATGCGAAGAACGTAAACACCCAAGGCAGAAGCCCAAAGGGTCGCGCGTTTTACCTCTTTCTCTACGGAAAATGCACGGAAAAATTCAGACGCCGTTTCGTTTTCCTTGTAGCTCGGCATCAGCCAATTTGCCAAAAAAATGCGATCCATATGTATATTTCCTTTCTGAAAAGAAAAATTCTTTTGTGTTTATGATAGCATGAAACGAGGGGTTCGTCAATATTGAAAGGAGAAATAGATTTCCCAACCTACGGTTGTATGATTTCCAAATAACGATATCTGGAATTTCGAGCGTTTTATGGTATACTATAATCGGAACCGGTTCAAAAATCAAATTTTGTGAGGTATATATGAATTTTAATTTTGGAAACAATATAAAAACGCTGAGAAAACAGAGAAATATTTCCCAAGAACAGCTCGCAGAGGTTTTGAGTGTTTCTTCGCAGGCGATCAGTAAGTGGGAGACGGGCGGTTCTTATCCCGATATCTCGCTTTTGCCCATCATTGCCGATTATTTCGGTATTTCCATTGATGTTTTACTGGGTTATGATATGAGTATGCGCGAGGAAAATATCAAGACATACTATGAGCAGGCAGAAAAACTTTTTGAAAAAAATGCCTATGCGGAAGCGGTCTCTTTGATGCGAGAAGCGCTTCTCAAATATCCCGGAAATGATAGGCTCATGTATCAGCTGGCGTGGGCGCTTTCGGGGATGCTTTCGGAATCCAAAGAAAATTATGACGAGGCGATTACGCTTTATTTGAAGATTCTCGAAATCAGCACTGATACGGAAATTCGAGCAAGGGTTACACGCGACCTTGTTTATCGGTATTACACAAAGGAACGAAATGATCTTGCTATGCGTTATGCCAAACAGCTTCCTGAATTTGCGGTGTGCCAAGAGTTTATTATGGGGAGAAGCAATGTGCTGGAGGGCAGAGAGCTTTCTGAATATTTGCAGAAAAATATTCAGCTTTTCGGAGGCGCACTCATGGAATGTCTTGAATATTTCCAAAATATGGTTATTCTGTCGAGCAATGAGATGAACCCGTACACCCCCGAGGATGCAAAAAAGAAGATGGCGCTTTTGAAAGAAATTCTCGGATAAAAAATGGCAAATTGTGTAGCTTTTGCGTGTTTTTTCGGGCGATTCATGAATCGCCCCTACTACCTTATTTCAATTAAAACTTGACCGTAAAACCTCCGCGTGTCATCTTGAGCGAAGAGCCGCCGAGATTCCGCCTACGGCGCTGCTACGCAGTTCGATTCCGCTTTGCTCCACTCAGAATGACGGCGGCGGCTCGTAGTCGAAACCCGAAGGGCAAACGCCAAAGGCGTTTGGATCTCGCGGAGAAGCATCGTGTAAACTTTTAAATAAAACAAGGTACTACCACATTGTCCCAACTAAATATTTTCGTTTTTATACATAAGTTACGGGCGGATGCAAGATCCGCCCGTTTGATATATTCAGCTTTCGAGCTGTCTGCCAAGGAAGCCTGCGGCAGTCTGAATGAGCTTGGTTTCGACCTCTGTGCCGAGGTTTTCTCCCTTGCTTTCCATATTGCCGACGGAAACCACGCAACCGATGACGTCGCCCTCCGCAAAGATGGGCATGGCGCAGGAAATATAATGATTCTTGCCTTCCTCTGTCAGCGGAAGCTTTTTATCGGAAGTGGGTGAGCAAACGTAAAGATTTCTGCCCTCAATGATGTGTTCCAGCTCTGTTGAATTTTTTCGTTCCAAAAATTCCTTTTTCGGGATACCTGCACAAGCGATGACGCAATCCTTATCGCAAACCGCAACGGGAATGTTGCAGGTCTTATATAAGGTCTCTGCGTAGCCTGCGGCAAATTCCATCAGATCGCCGATGGGAGAATATTTTTTGAAGATGACCTCTCCCTCGCGGTCTGTATAAATTTCAAGCGGATCGCCTTCACGGATCCGCATGGTTCTTCTGATTTCTTTGGGAATGACGACACGTCCAAGGTCGTCGATCCTTCTCACAATTCCTGTGGCTTTCATATATATAAATCCTCCGTATTATCCAAATCTAACTTGTCATAAGCCTCTGAGTGGTTACAACGATAGTTTCCGCTTTTTACGGGGATTTATGCAGAATACGGAAAATTTATAAAATTCTTTTTGAAACGCTGGTATTCGTTTCATTTTACAGAAAAAACAGGAATAATTCCCAAAATTTTTCTGTTTTGTTGAAAAATCAACAGATTTTTTTGAAAATATATGTTATCATATATACAGAAAAGAAATAATAATCAGGAGGATCGGGAATATGACAGAAAAGAAAATGAATATGAAAGCACTTTTTCAAATCGGATACGGCTTATATGCCGTAACAAGCCACGACGGAAAAAAGGATAACGGTTTGATCGTCAATACGGTGATTCAAGTTACAAGCACGCCCGACAGAATTGCGGTAACCATCAATAAACAGAATTATTCTCATGATATCATCAAAGAAACAGGAAAGATGAACGTCAATTGCTTGACGGTCGAAACACCATTTCGCGTGTTCGAGGCATTGGGATTTGTCAGCGGCAGAAATGTGGATAAATTTAAGGATTGTGAACCGCTTCGTTCGGAAAACGGATTGATCGTTCTTCCTCGTTATATCAATGCGTTTATGTCTTTGCAGGTGGAACAATATATCGACCTGGATACGCACGGTATGTTTATCTGTACGATAACGGAAGCGGACGTGCTCTCCGATTTGGAGACCATGACCTATTCGTATTATCATAAGAACGTAAAGCCAAAGCCGAAGGTTGAGAAAAAGAAAGGCTATGTTTGTAAGATTTGCGGCTATATCCATGAGGGGGAAGAGCTCCCTGAGGATTTTGTTTGCCCGATCTGTAAGCATGGTGCATCCGATTTTGAGCCCCTTTCATAAAATAACCGATCATACATGGAAAGGAGAATCAATATGTTGAATTGGAAAGGAAAAACCGTCATTATAACAGGTGCAGGATATTCTGTGCTTGCCGATGGAAGATGTGGTTCTATTGGCTACGGAATTGCAACTGCCTATGCCAAAGAGGGCGCAAATCTTGTGATTACCGGAAGAAATTCCGCAAAATTAGAAAAGGCAAAAGAAGAACTCGAAAGACTTTACGGGATTCAGGTTTTGGCGATCCCTGCGGACATTGCCGCGGGCGCGGACAATGAAGCAACGGTAAAGCGTGTTGTGGAGCAAGCTGTTCAAACGTTTGGTGCGATCCATGTGCTGATCAATGCGGCGCAGGCTTCCGCTTCGGGGGTGCCGATCAGCAATCATACAACTGCGCAGTTTGATCTTGCTATGTATTCGGGGCTTTATGCAACATTCTATTATATGCAGGCTTGTTATCCGTATTTGAAGGAAACGAAGGGCAGTATTATCAATTTTGCATCGGGAGCAGGACTTTTCGGAAATTATGGTCAATGTGCATATGCGGCGGCGAAAGAAGGAATTCGCGGACTTTCCCGCGTTGCGGCAACAGAATGGGCAAGAGATGGTATCAACACCAATGTGATTTGTCCGCTTGCATGGACGGCACAACTTGAAAACTTTGAGAAAAATTATCCCGAAGCTTTCAAAGAAAATGTTGAGATTCCGCCCGCAGGCCATTTTGGCGATCCCGAGCTTGAGATCGGCAGAGTTTGTGTTCAAATCGCATCTCCCGACTTTAAGTATATGAACGGTGAAACGTTGACGTTGGAAGGCGGTCTGGGTCTTCGTCCTTAAATTTTATCATCATGAGCCGATATATCCAAAGTGATATATCGGCTTTTTTGTGCCGTAGAAAATGGCTCAAATCGATCTCGCCGTTTAGCTTTGCTTGAAGATATGAAAACCGCTGAGAAGGGCGAACGGTTTCTGGTGGGAGTTGCCCTCTTTTTGATATGCTATACGTGTTTTGTCAATAAAATATTGCCTCTGAAAAGAAAAAAACGAGATCTTATAATTGACTATACGTCGAAAAAGGTATATAATGATAGTAATGTATTTGATTATCAAAGAGAGGACGACATGGAACTGACGAAGAAAAAATTTTCATTTAGGCGAAATATTGACATGACGCAGGGTAGTATTGCGCTCAATATTTTGCGATTTGCTTTTCCGCTTCTTTTGGGAAATCTTTTTCAACAGCTTTACAGTATGGTCGATACGTGGGTCATCGGACAGACGGGCAATGACGGCGCATATGCCGCGGTCGGCAGCGTTGGTCCCGTTATCAACGTGTTGATCGGTTTCTTTTTAGGACTTTCCAGCGGTGCAGGCGTTATCATTTCACAATATTACGGCGCGAAAAATGAAAAGCGCGTCAATGAAGTCGTACATACAGCAATGGCGCTGACGGCGATCCTTGCCGTTATTTTTACCGTTCTCGGAATTCTGATCACACCGCATCTTCTCACCCTGATGCTCAGTACAGAAGAGGGCGTGGGTGAAGTCTATCCGCACGCAAAGGCGTATCTTGCGATCTATTTTGCAGGCGTTTCGGGCTTGATGTTCTATAACATCGGTGCAGGTATCCTGCGTGCCATCGGCGACTCGTTCCGTCCGTTTATTTATCTTGTGGTGGCTTCCATCACCAATATCATTCTTGACCTTGTATTTGTTTTCTGGTTTGATATGGGTGCGTCGGGTGTTGCCCTTGCAACCGTTATCGCACAGGGATTTTCCGCCCTGATTACCATCATCACCTTGATGCGGACAAGTACTTGTGTTCGCTTCTCCTTCAGAAAACTCCATATCGATACGAGCATCCTCAAGAAGATATTCGTGGTCGGTATTCCTGCGGGTGTTCAGATGGCGATCACGTCTTTCTCCAATATGTTCGTAACTCGCTATATCGGCGGTGCGAACGGCGTACAGCAAACGCTTCTTTCTGGTTGGACGACCTATACGAAGATCGACCAGTTTATTTTCCTCCCGATGCAGTCGATCTCCCTTGCGGCGACGACCTTTGTCGGTCAGAATCTTGGCGGCGGAGACGAAAAACGTGCGAAAAAGGGCACGTATACGGCGTATTTCATGGCAACCTGTGTTACTGTCGTTTTGATCGTTATCATCATGATCTTTGCGCCCTACCTTGCGGCGTTCTTCAATGATACGCCCGACGTTGTGGATTGCGCAACGCTCCTTCTCCATTACATCACACCTTTCTATATGTTCTGCTGTATCAACCAGGTATTTTCCGCATCGCTTCGCGGTGCAGGCAGAACGGGTGCACCGATGATCATCATGCTCGTTTCGTTCGTTGCGTTCAGACAGATCTATCTGTTCCTCGTTTCCACATTCATTTCCAATGAGCTTATCGTGCTCGCGTTTGGTTATCCGATGGGCTGGGGACTTTGTGCTTTGCTGACATTGATCTATTATAAAAAGGTCGGATATAAGAGCAAACAGCTTGTCGAAAAAACAGCATAATGTAAACTTTGGGCAATCGTTCGATTGCCCTCTTTGTCAAATAAGGAGTATTTTATGGGTACACTCAATACATATACGGGGAAACGATTTGACCCCTTAGCCCCTCATGCAGAGGGGATCGACATTCGAGATATCGCGCACGCACTTTCTCTCATGTGTCGCGCAAACGGACATTTTCCGACGTTTTATTCTGTGGCACAGCATAGTATCTGTTGCATGAAGGAAGCCGAAGCGAGAGGGTATTCCTTGCGTGTTCAGCTTCTGTGTCTTTTGCATGATGCAAGCGAAGCGTATATTTCCGATATCACACGTCCCGTCAAGCGCGTGCTTGCAGATTATAAGGAGATTGAAAATAGTCTGCTTTCCGCGATCTTTGCCAAGTGGCTGACACCTCCGCCAAGCGAGGAAGAAATGAAACGCATGGCAGAAATCGATGATGCGCTTTTATATTATGAATTTCTGCATTATACGGGAGAAAGGCTTTTTGACGAAGTGCCTGTGCTTGCTTCAAAGCCGATCTTTGCTTTTGAGGATTTTGCAAAGGTGGAGTGGGAATTTTTGGAGATCTTTGAGGGATTGGAGGGAAAATGCTCATGTCATTTTTGAAGAAATTATTCGGAAAACAGAAACAAAATCATGATGAACAAATCAAAAAAGTTCTCGGAAATATGTCGTATCGTACATTGTCTGAGGATATTTCCTCGGAGGATTTGATGCGAGAATGGCAAAATGCGCCCCGTGAGTTTGGGTTTCCTGTCGTCCTCGTTTGGAATGAACTGCTTTCTGATATTTTGTGTGAAAATACGTATGGATATGTCGATGAAAACGGCTTGCACGAATTTTTGTCATCCCGTATCGAAGAGCTTTTGTCCGATGAGGATATGAAAGAAGCCTATATGGGCGAAGAATCGGATGATGCGGATGCGGAGAATGAATTTTTTGAGCATGACGGTGGGGAAGTGCTTCTCGTTTCCGTTCCTGTTTTTGAGCCGTGGCGGGTCTTTGAAAAAATACCGTTCGGCAGCTATAATGAATGTCCAAGTCCCGGCATTATGGCGGCATTTTGCCGAATGCTCTATGAAAAATACGGTGCCGTTCCTGCCATGATCACGGGAGAATCGCTTACCCTTTTTGCGCCGAATAAGCCGACAAAAGAGGAAGCATATGACCTTGCGATGCAAATGTTTGCGTTTTGCCCGGATATCGTTATGCAGGGGTATGAAAGTATTTATGCGCTTGCAGACGTTTTGACAAAATCGGACATTTGGTATTTTTGGTGGGATTGATTTTGCGGAAAGCACGTTTATGTCTTGCTTTTTTTGAAAAATAATGTTATACTAAATATAATGACATAAAACCGCTACGGCGGATTACGAAAAGGATTGAAATGACTATGAAAAAAATCAAAGTTGCTTTGCTTGGTTGCGGAGATCGCGGTTGTATTTACGCGGACTATTCTCTCCGTAATCCCGACGACATGGAGGTCGTTGCCGTAACCGACCTGAACAAGCTCCACAAGGAAGAAGCGCGTGTGCGTTACTCTCTCCCCGAGGATCGCGCATTTGACACCGTTGAAGCTTTTATTGCCGCAGGCATCGAATGTGATATCGTCATCGACGCAACGATGGATAAGGCACATTATCCCACCGCGATGGCATTGCTCAACGCCAAATACAATGTTCTTCTCGAAAAGCCCGTTTGCCCTAACAAGGAAGAACTTCTCGATATTCAGAAGGCTGCTCACGATAACGGCTGTAAGGTCATCGTTTGCCACGTTCTTCTTTATCCCTCATTCTATTCCGCTGTGAAAAAAGCAAACAACGACGGTAAGATCGGCAGAGTCCGCAGCATGGAGATGACCGAGCACGTCGGTATGGCGCACTTCATCGACTCCTTCGTTCGCGGCAAGTGGAACAACGAAGAAGAATGCGGTTCGGGTCTTCTTCTCGCAAAATGCTGTCATGACGTGGACCTCATGTGCTGGCTTGGCAACGCATCCCGTCCGAAGCTCGTAACCAGCATCGGTTCTCGTGAAAACTTCACCATGGACAAAGCTCCCGAAGGCGCAACCGAGCTTTGCTTCGATTGTCCTCACGAAAAGACTTGTAACTATTCCGCCGTCAAGATCCACCTTGACCGCGATACCATGCCTTTCCAGACTTGGGCAGGCATCGGCAAACCGATCGACACGATCACCAGAGAAGAAAAGATCGAATACATGAAAAATTCTGCATACGGCCGTTGCGCTTATAACAGCGGCGGTGATATCGTGGATAATCAGAACGTTATCGTTTCCTTTGAAAACGGCTCGATGGGTATTTTGAATCTCGTCGGCGCTTGCGCGAAGGCAGAGCGTTATCTCCATATCGTCGGCTCGAACGGCGAGATCGAGGGCGTTTTCGAGAACAATGAATTTAAGATCCGTATGTTTACCAGAGAGGGTAAGCGTTACGGCTTTGATACCGAAGTCGTTGATACCACTGTCGGCAGTGAGCTTGGTAAGCATGGCGGCGGCGACAATGAGATCATGCGCCACCTCGTTGACTACCTCCGCACAGGTGTTCCGTCTCTCTCCCTTACCTCCATCGACGATTCCGTTGAGGGTCATCTCTGCGTTTATGCCGCTGAGATCAGCCGTAAGGAAGGCAGAACCGTTGACCTTGCTGAGATCCGCGCGAAATAATTTGGATGTTACATAGCAAAAGCCTCCCGAATCGGGAGGCTTTCGTTTATTCCCTCGGCTCTACAGGCGAAAGATTCTCGCTTTCTACGATATCAATGACGAGCTTCCCCTGCGTGATTTTCAGCGGAAGATACGTTCCCGCATCAATATAGACCGTTACGTCATCTGCACGGCAAACATAGACCGCAAGTCCACCGAGCGTTTCCTTTTGTATCTTCCAAAGCAGATTTTTACCCGAAAGATGGAAAAGCGCCTTCCATCGAATCGCCTTCAGAAGGGAAGCGTTCGGCAATGGAATTTTATAATCTTCATAGCTTAGATGTACCTCACCGTCATTTCCAAACTCCACGCTGATACCCGAAAGTGCTTCATCGGTAAAGGTCAATATATCGTTTTCCTTATCCAGCACAAGAACCGCCGAAAACTCCTTTTCGTCTGTGATTTTGAGTGTAAAGCGCATATTTCCGTTTTCATATGCCAAAAGCTCACCCATATTCGGCATTTTTTCACAAGAAGAAAAAAGCAAACAAATCGCAAGCAAAAGCATGAAAAATCTTTTGCGTTTCATAGAATCCTCCCCAAACATTCATTTTATTTCCAAATATATTCATCCTATGGAAGAAAAATCCGTTTCGGGTGTTGAAAAAGGGAAAAATCTATGATAAAATATAAAGGCAATATAAAAAAATCGCCGTAATTTTACGGCAGAATGGAGATTTTTTATGACACTTGTTATTATGGCAGCAGGCATGGGCAGCCGTTTCGGCGGTATGAAACAGCTTACTCCTCTCACCGATGAAGGTGAATTTATCATGGACTTTACCATCTATGATGCGATCCAGGCAGGCTTTGACAAATTCGTGATCATCATCAAAGAAGAAAATGAAGAGCTTTTCGAAGAAAAGATCGGTCGCAGACTCCGCAAAAACGGCGTGAATATCCGCTATGCATATCAGAAACAGGAGCTCCCCGAAGGATTTGAAGTTCCCGAAGGCAGAGTAAAACCCTTCGGTACAGGTCATGCTATCATGTCCGCAGGTAAGATCGACGACAACTTCGGTGTTGTCAACGCTGACGACTGCTACGGCAGAGATGCCTTTATGAAGCTCGCTTCTTATCTCAAGAATGCAAAGGACGGCGAAAAAGCACAGTACTGCATGGTTGGCTATCAGGTCAAGAATACCCTCAGCGAAAACGGCAGTGTTTCCCGCGGTGTTTGCCTCAAGGACGAAAACAGCAACCTCACTAAGGTTGACGAGCATAAGAAGATCGAACGCCGTGCAGATGGCGTGATCATCAATACCTTTGACGATGATTCCGTCGTAACGCTCGAAGAAGATACCATCGTTTCTATGAACTGCTTCGGCTTTACACCTTCTTTCTGCGATAATCTTTACGATATGTTCGTTCGCTTCCTCGAAGCAAACAAGGATAACCTCACAAAATGCGAATTTTTCCTTCCCTCTGCGGTTCAGGAGCTGATCGACCGCGGTGCGGCTGACGTTAAGGTCCTTGAATCCGACGCTGTATGGCAGGGCGTTACCAACCGCGCTGACAGCGAGATCTTCCGTGAATTTATGCGTAACGAAAAGGCTGCCGGTGTATATCCTCAGCATCTTTGGAATGTACAAGACTAATTTTGCATAAGATAAAAAGCGCCTCCTCGGCGCTTTTTATGTTAGAAAGGCATCGTATGAAATATCAATATCAACTTGTGCGAATCAACAAACAAAATTATCCTCTATTTGACGATATGCTTTTTTGGCGCGAGACAGGATTTGAGCGCGTTGCGCTTCAAAATTCTGTTTCCAAGTCCATCAAAAAAGAACTCAAAAACAAAAACCTGTATGTTTATGCCGTCGAGATCGAGAATCGCTTTGTCGGTTGGATATCGCTTGTCTACATTCCCAAAATCAGCAAATGGAAAAACGGCGGTCATCTGTATGTGGATGAGCTTTGGATCGCCCCCTCGTTTCGCGGTCTCGGACTTGCTAAAATCTTAATGAATCAAGCAGAGTCGCTTCAAAAAAAGCTTGGCGCGGTCGGTATTCGTTTGTATGTGAATACAGAGAATGAAACTGCCAAAGGGCTTTATTCCGCTTGTGGTTATAAAGAAAACGGCAATGCCGTATTTATGGATAAATAAAATGAACGCACCTCGATTGAGGTGCGTTTTTTGTCAACTCATTTCTTTCTGTGAATAAAAGGAGCGATCAAATTGATCCACAAGCAAACGACGAGAAGCACCGCACCCGCAATGGTGAGCACCGTTGCAAACGTGCCGAGTTCTGCTGCCATGGGTGAAAGTCCGAAGAAAAGTGCCGCAAATGCGACGATATTGAGGAGAGCGCGCAGAAGAAGATAAATGTTCTTACCTGCACTGCCGCCGTGGGTATATTCATTGGATCTTGCCATAAGTTACCTCCAAATGTTTGCGTTTACGCAAGGATGAAAAGTACAGCGATCGCCGCCTGTACGATAGCGGAAAGCCATACGGTGATACCAAAATGGAATTTGGTTACGAAATTGGATTTGTGGCGAAGCACATAGATACCGATCAGCGCACCAATCGCACCGCCAAAGGTCGTAAGCGAAAGCAAAACGATCTCGGGGGTTCTGCCGTTTGATTCTCTCGAGGAATTCTTTTTGTCGATCGCGTATGCCGCAAGGGTAATGACGCTCATGACGCCGAGGATAATGAGATAAATGGGTAGTGTCATGGGAGAAATCCTTTCTGTGTTTTATGATTTTACTTTTTTATTTTATCATAGTAATGGATAAATGTCAATTTTTATGATACAAAATTTGCACGAAATTTATCTCGATGAACCACAAAAAGGGCGCTTCGAAAATCGAAGCGCCCGTGTTCCTTCCCCAATGCGGTGGGGAAGGTGAGCGGTGATACCGCTCGGATGGGGTTAGGTAGCAATGCCTGCAAACTGGGACATATAAAGATTATAATATACACCCTTTTTCGCAAGAAGCTCTTCATGGTTTCCTGCCTCACAGATGTTGCCGCCGTCAAGAACGATGATCTTATCCGCATCGCGGATCGTCGAAAGTCGATGCGCGATAATGAGCGTCGTGCGCCCCTTCATGAGGTTGATCATCGCATTTTGGATGCGCATTTCCGTTCTGGTATCAACGCTCGAGGTTGCTTCATCGAGAATCAAAATGTTCGGGTCGGCAAGGACGGCGCGCGCAATGGAAAGAAGCTGACGCTGACCGTTACTGATGTTACCGCCCGATTCGGAAAGCATCGTGTCGTATCCCTTGGGCATACGGCTGACAAAACGGTGTGCGTTTGCCGTTTCTGCGGCTTTTTGAACTTCATCGTTTCTCGCTTCCAGCTTACCGTAACGAATGTTTGCGCCGATGGTGTCGGTGAAAAGGACGGTATCCTGCAAAACGATGGCGATATTATGACGGAGACTATCCTTGGAAATATCGCGGATATCCACGCCGTCAAGCAAGATCTCGCCCGAATCGATCTCATAAAAACGGGTCAAAAGGTTGATGATGGTCGTTTTACCTGAGCCTGTCTTACCGACAATGGCGATCTTCTGTCCTTGGTCGACCTCAAGACAGAAATCCTTGAGGACGGGTTCCTCGGGAACGTATGCGAAATTCACATGACGGAAGGAAAGATGACCGATGGGGTCCTTGGGGTCAAGAATCTTTTCGCCCTCGTCGATTTCGGAGCTTTCATCCATGATTTCAAAGACACGTTCGGCACCGCTTATCGCATTGAGGATCGCTGTAAATTGGTTTGCGATTTCGTTGATCGGACGGGTGAACTGCTTGGAGAACTGAATGAAAAGATATACCGTCGTTACGGGGATGCTCTTGTTTACGGCAAGAACAACACCGATGACAACAATGAGGAGATAGCCTGCGTTGTTGACAAGGTTCATAAGAGGACCCATAACACCGCCGAAAATCTCCGCTTTGATGCCCGTTTTGCGAAGCGCACGGCTGATCTTGGAAAATTCCGCCTTGGTGATATCTTCACGGGAAAACGCCATAATGGTGCGATAGCCCATCACGCTTTCTTCTACCTCGGCATTGAGCTTGCCGAGAAGCTTTTGCTGTGCCACAAAGTAACGGCGTACACGCTTGGTAACGAACGAGGTAACAAGCAGGGTTACGGGAATCGTTACGATGCTGACAAGGGTCATAAGCGGGCTGTAATACAGCATGATGACAAGCGCACCGATGATGGTGATAAGGCTCGAAATGAGCGACGTAACGGATTGGGAAATGGTATTGGAGATATGCTCGATATCGTTGGTCATACGGCTCATGATATCGCCGTGAGGATGATTGTCGATATATTTGAGCGGAAGCTTGACGATGCGATGAAAGAGGTCGCTTCGCATCGTGCGAACGGTGCTTTGCGAAAGCTTCGCTGAAAGACGGGCTTGTGTATACGTAAATATGGAGGAAAGCACGAATAAAACGCCAAGCACGATGAGAATTTTGATCATGCTTGCAAAGTCGATGCGCGGAATACCGTCGATAATCTGCATATAACCGCCCATATCTTCGATGGTCAGATAGTTCAGCGCTTCGGTCTGCATGATGGGCGCAACGAGCGTTACGCCGACGGAAAGCATGACACAGATGATCATGACGATGAGAATGGTGCGTTTTTTGCCGATGTACGAGAGAAGTCTTTTGACCGTCTTACGAAGATGCTTGGGCTTTTCCGCAACCATGGCAGGACCTCGTCTGCCGCCGCCTGGGCGGATATCGAATTGAGGTCTTTGTCCGTTTTGTCCGGGTCTTTGTGCGTTATTCAAGATCTTCACCTCGTTTCAACTGAGATTCGTAAATATCACGGTAAACAGGACTGGTTTCGAGAAGGGGCTTGTGGTCGCCTTCTGCCGCGATCGTACCGCCATCAAGGACGATGATGCGGTCGGCGTTCATGACCGATGCGACACGCTGTGCGATGGTGATAACAGTAAGATCGCCGAGCTTTTCGCGCAGTGCCTTTTGGAGCTTTGCGCTCGTCGTCAGGTCAAGTGCGGACATACTGTCGTCAAAGATCAGCACGTCGGGGTTTTTGAGCAGCGCACGTGCGATGGAAAGACGTTGCTTCTGACCGCCCGAAAGAGACGCACCCTTTTCTGCGATCATCGTATCGTAGCCGTTGTTGAATTTGCCGATAAATTCATCTGCCTGTGCGATCTGCGCCGCCTCACGAAGCTCCTCGTCGGTGGCATTTTCGTTGCCCCAACGGAGATTTTCCGCAACCGTGCCCGAGAAAAGCTCGCTTTTTTGCAAAACGTAAGCGATCTTTGTGCGAAGCGCCTTCAAGGTATACTCCTTGATATTCACGCCGTCAAGCTCGATCTCACCCTCGGTGGGGTCATAATAACGCGGGATCATCTGCACGAGAGAGGATTTTCCCGAGCCTGTTGCGCCGAGAATGGCGATATTTTCACCTGATTTGATATCGAGATTGATATCATGGAGAACGGGGGCATCGACCGCGTCGGGGTAACGGAAGCTGACGTTTTTGAAAACGACGTGTCCGCGTTTTTCTTCCTTGCCTGCGCCGTCGTATTTGCCGTCGCAAATGACGGGCTCGCAATCGAGGACCTCGTTGATACGCTTGGCGGAAGCCTGTGCGCGGGAGATGGTCTGGAACATCATGGAGAACATCATGACGGAGTGAAGGATCTGCGTGATATACTGAATAACTGCCATGATCTCACCGACCTCGATGATACCGCGTTCCACCTCATAACCGCCGAGCCAGATAACGGCAATGACGGCAAGGTTCATGACGATCATCATCACAGGACCCATGAACGCAAGGATGTTCTGCACGCGGAGAGAAACGGTGAAAAGGTTGTCGTTGGCGTTATGGAAACGCTTGGTTTCGTGGTCCTCGCGGACGTATGCCTTGACCACGCGCGCACCCGTTACGTTTTCCTGCACGACGGAGTTGACGCTGTCCAGACGCTCCTGCATACGCTCAAAGAGCGGCTTTGCTTTTTTCATCACGCCCCAAACGACGAGAAGCTGAATGGGGAGCGAAATGAGGATAACGACTGCAAATTTGGAGTTCAGCGAGATCGCCATGATGATACCGCCCACGAACATGATAGGCGAACGGAAAAAGATTCTGAGCGCCTGTGCAACGAAGGTCTGCATCATGGTAACGTCGTTCGTCATACGGGTAACGAGTGAACCGACGGTAAATTTATCCGTCTGCTCGGGGGAAAGCGCCATCACGTGCGAAAAGGTATCGCGGCGCAGGTCGTTGCCAAAGCTCTGCGATGCCGCAGAAGCAAAGCCTGCCGCGCCAAGACCTGTCAGACCGCCAAGAAGCACGAGGATCATCATCTTGATGCCGTTTGCGCTGACGACGGCAAGACCCTCCTCGATCGTGGCGGCGTAAATGCTGTCGTTGACGATGGTGGACATGATCTTGGGAAGCGAAAGGTCAACGAGAACCTCTGCGATCATGAAAAGCGGAGAAAAGATGGCGATAAACCAATACGGCTTTAAGTAACGAAAGAGCTTTCTCACGGGCGCGACCTCCAATCTTCGGGAAGACCCATTTCATCCAAAATATTGGCGCGTACCTTTTTGAGGAGTACACAAAGCGTCTCTTTTTCCTCTGCGGAAACGCCGCGGAGAAGAATATCTTCGGTTTCCATGATTTTTCCGAAGAAAGCGCGTTCCATCTTTCTGCCTTTTTCGGTGAGATAGACATGCGTTTGGCGCTGGTCCTTTTCGTCCGTTACACGGCGGACCAGCTCCTCTTCTTCCATTTTTTTGAGTGTAACGCTGATGGTCGGTGCCTTCAGGTGGGTCGATCTGACAAGGTCAATCTGTGTTACGCCGTCCTTGCGCGCAAGATGGCGCAAAATCTGACGATACCCATTTTTGAAGCCGAGTGTTTCGGAGTTTTGGTTCATCTTATCGTGAAACAATTTGGCGATTTCACTGATGAGCAGACCCGGCATCGGTTCATGATGACACCGTTTTTCGGTGGGGGGCATATACATTCCTCTCTTTCTTGATATTTGAATAATTAGTTAGAAAACTAATCATATTATAAGAAAATGCAAGTGCTTTGTCAAGAGGGCGAGGAGCGTTTTCTGCGAAAAACAAAGGGGCGATACGAATTTTCGTATCGCCCGAATCAAGGGATTATTTTGCTTTGTTCTGTTCGCGTGCCGCGGTGAGCGTGTTTTTGAGAAGCATGGTGATGGTCATGGGACCTACGCCGCCGGGAACGGGAGTGATGGCGCCCGCAACTTCGGAAACGCTTGCATAATCAACGTCGCCTGTGAGCTTGCCGTCAGCCTTGCGGTTCATACCAACGTCGATGACGCACGCACCGGGCTTGACCATATCTGCGGTTACGAAATCTGCCTTGCCGATGGCAACGACGAGGATATCCGCAGTGCGGCAGACCTCTGCGAGGTTTTTGGTGCGGGAATGGCAAATGGTAACGGTTGCGTTTGCGTGGAGGAGAAGCATTGCCTGGGGCTTGCCCACGATATTGCTTCTGCCGATGACGACTGCCTGCTTGCCTGCGATCTCAATACCCGAACGCTTGATAAGCTCCATAACGCCTGCGGGTGTGCAGGGAAGAAAATGATGGTTACCGATCATGATCTTGCCAACGTTCACTTCGCTGAATGCGTCAACGTCCTTTTCAGGAGAAATTGCCGCGATGACCTTATCTTCGCTGATATGCTTGGGGAGGGGAAGCTGAACGAGGATACCGCTGATCTCCTTTCTTGCGTTAAGCTCATCGATCTTTTCAAGGAGAGTCGCTTCTGTTGTCTCTTCGGGCATGCGGATGATCTCGGAATAGATGCCGACCTCCTCGCAAGCCTTGCCTTTGTTGCGAACGTAAACCTGAGATGCAGGGTTTTCGCCGACGATGATCACGGCAAGACCGGGGTTGATCCCCTCAGCCTTCATCGCCTTTACTTCTTCTGTGATCTCTGCGCGGATCTCCGCAGAGATTTTTTTGCCGTCAATGATGTGTGCCATTTGTATTGTCCTCCGATTCTGCGGAAGCTTCTTCCGCGATGGTATTTTCAGTATTTGTGGATGCAAGGGGAGCTTCGCCGTTTTTCAAAAGGAAAAGAACGGACGGAAGTGTGTGTTCGGGAATCTTTCCCGCGAGCGCGAGCTTGTGTTCTTTCGTGCGCAAAACGATAAGCAAGGGGAGAAGCGTTACGACGATCAGTGCTGCGAGCATGGACGAAACGCGGATAGGGCCGAGCATCAGAGAGTCCGTGCGGAGCAACTCGATAAACGTTCTGCCAAGTCCATACCAGATGAAATACCAGAAGCCGACCTCACCCTCAAATTTTCGCTTTTTATAAAAGATATTGATCAGCACAAAGCCAAGCACGTTCCAAAGGGATTCGTAAAGGAACGTGGGGTGTACGTACATGGTCATGTATCCCGTGTGGTGATTGTTAATGCCCATGCGCCAAGGGAGCGTGGTCTCGGAGCCGAATGCTTCTCCGTTCATGAAATTGCCCCATCTGCCGATGGCTTGCGCGATCATGATACCGGGGGTCGCCATATCCGCAAGCTTGAAGAACGAGATCTTCTTGATGCGCGACATTATGAGAACGGTCAAAGCACCGAAAAGGATACCGCCGTAGATGGCAAGGCCGCCTTCCCAGATGGCGATGATGTTATAAAGCGATTTGCCGAGGTTTTTGAAAAAGCCGTAATCGGTAACGATGTATTCGCTAAGACCATCGAACACGACGTAATACAGTCTTGCACCAAGAACGGCGATGCAGACGGTAACGAGTGTGATGTCGAGGATATCGTCGAAAACGAGCTTCTGTTGTTTTGAACGGTAAGTGAGATAGCCGAATGCGGTGAGGATGGCACAGCATATAATAATGCCGTACCACATGATGGTAAAGGGCTTTCCGCCGATCTCAAAGGAGAGGGCAACGCCGTTCAGATCGAAAGGCTCAATGCCAAAACCGGGGAAAGAGATTTCTGTATAACGTCCCATAGGCACTCCTTAGGCTTCCGCAATGGGATTTACCACGCTCATGGCGAAGTATTCTTCCTTGAAAAGGAGAGGGAAGAGTGCTTCCACATCCTCAAAGCTTACGTCCCTTAGCACCTCGCCGTAGAAGAACGGGTCGCAATCGTCATGGAGCATAAAGGTATAGCGGTCAGCAAGACGAGTGGAATCGAATATCTTGATATAAGAGGCATAGGAGGCGCGCTTTACGCGGTCAAAATCTTCGCGGGAAAGACCGCTTTTGCGGATATCCTCAAGGTATGCGATGAAATGGTCGTAGACCTCCTCGGGATTCTCACATTCGCCTTCAAGGAAGATCTTGGAGCTGTCGTGCGCGTGGTCGCAGGAGGCGTCAAAGCCATTGACGAGGCCGCTTTCGTAAACGTCGATGGCAAAGGGAGAGGTATCACCAAAGAGCATATCGGTGAGGATCTCCATTGCGACCGCTTTTTTGACGCGGCGCTCTGCATCCGCGGAGATATCCATATCCTTGACACCGATGAGGAACATCGGCTTTGCCACTTTAAAGCTTGCGCTGACGCGCTTTTTGAAGACCTCGGGCTTTTCCTCGTGATAATGGCGGATGATCTTCTTCTGTTCTCTTTCGGGGAGGATCTTATCAACGAGCTCGAGAACCTTATCCATTTCCGCTCTGCCCGAGATGCAAAGGGTCATGTTGGAGAAGTTATAAAACGTATAATAGCAATCGTAGAGAAGTTCGGGGGTGATCTCCGTGATGGATTCTACCGTACCTGCTACGTTTACGCGGGTCTGATGCTTTTCATACATCGCTTCAAGCAGATTGTAATAGATGGCGGAGCCGGGGTTGTCCTCGTACATACGGATCTCCTGACCGATGATGCCGCGTTCCTTTTCCACATTTTCAGGTGTGAAATAGGGCTTGGAAACGTAATCGAGCAGGATCTCGAGGTTTTTATAGAGGTGGTTCGTGCAGGAGAAGAGATATGCCGTCATCGTGGGGGTGGTGAAGGCGTTGGCGTTCGCACCATATTCCGCGAAACGGGAAAACGTATCGACACCGTCTTCGTTTTCAAACATTTTGTGTTCGAGATAGTGCGCGATGCCGTCGGGGACCTCGTGCAGTCCCTCCTCGCCCTCGATCTCAAAGCAGTTGTCGATCGCGCCGTATTTCGTGGCAAAAACGGCGTAGCTGGAGGCGAAATCCTTGGGGATCACGTAGATATCAAGACCGCTTTTGTGCTTGGCGTAATAATATTTCTCGCCGATGGCGTTCGTTTTTTCGATGATTTCGGGTTTCATGCGTTACCCTCCTTTCCGCAAAGGAAATAATAGGTATCCAGACGGATATCCTGCGCTTTTTTCACGATATCCTTTGCCGTAACGGATTCGATGAGCGCTCTTTTTTCTTCGGGAGAGATGAGCTTTCCGTTCATCACGCCCGAGAAATACCAGTTCAGGATATTGCCCGTGCTGTCGCCCACTCTGCCGATGGCGTCAAGAAGCGCAAGACGTGCGTCGCGGAGCTCGCTTTCGGAGATATTGCCCTTTTTGATCTCATCAAGCTGGAAGAGGATCTCATCCGCGGCTTTCTTTTCGTTGGCAAATTCGATACCCGAATTGACGGTCATATAGCCCTTTTGACCGTTTTCCGAAGAACCGCAGTAATAGCAAAGACTGAGCTTTTCGCGTACGTTGAGGAAAAGCTTGCTCGTTACGCCTGCGCCGAAAATGACGTTGAGCATCTGCATGACGTGATAATCGTCGTCATATACGGTCGAGCCTGTGTAAAAACCGAGAGAGAGCTTGCCCTGCGTGATGTTCTGTCTTTCGTAGACGGTCTTGACTTCTTTTCGTGCGTCCTGCATGACCTTGGTCTCGGGTGCGCCCGTATAACGGCGCTCGATGCCCTCGAACATACGCGCAAAGCGTGCGGAAAGTGCATCAAAATCAAAATTGCCGATGGCAAAGATCTCGATTCTTGCGGTGGAAAGCATTTCGTGATACTGCTTCCAAAGGCAAACGGGACAAACAGCTTCCGTCGTTTCCACCGTGCCAAGCTCGGAAAGACCGAACGCATCACCCTCGAACATTTCTTCGATGAGTCGCGTCATGGCGTAGCGGCGTTTGTCGTTGACCTGCGCCAAAATATCGTCGATGAGCTTTTCCTTTTCGCTTTCTACGTATTCCTCGCAGAAAACGCCGTTTTCGGTAACGGGATGGAGCAGGATATCGTCAAGGAGCATCATGGCGCGCTCGGTGATATCCATGCCGTCGATGGCGTATTTGTTGTCGAGCACGCTCATGCGAAGCTCGAGGACCTGTGTATCTCCGCGTTTGTAAACGCTGTCGTTGAGTGTCGTATCATAGATCGATTCTTCCTCGCGGCGAATACTGCCAATATTGGGGAAGTTTTCGCTTCCGCGCAAAAGCACGGGGAAGAGCAAGGCGTTTTTTGCGGCGGTATCCGCGGTGAGTGGGAGAACGAAACGCACCGAGATGAGATTCGATTTGAATTTCGTTTCATGGATGGCGTTCCAAAAGATACCGCTTGCCAGTTCTTTTCTTTCAAAAACCATAAATTTTATCTATTTTCCTTTCGTCAAAAAATCACTATTACTTTATATTATATATAAAATTTGTTAAAAATTCAACGCTTTTTATGAGATTTTTGCGGATTCTTTCGTTCATAAAATATTCATAGCTTTTTCTTCAAATTCTCTTTACAATTTTCAGAAAGTGTGGTACAATATAGACAAATCAGCGTGGAATGAAAGGAGAAACAACGCGATGAAACGAAATGTTATAAAACTGACTGCGGTTTTTCTGCTCTTTTGCTTTGCGCTTTCTTTTGCATCCTGCATCAAATCCTCGGAGGCGAAGGATATGGCAAATCAAATGTTTGCTTGCCTTTCTGAGGGCAGATATGAGGATGCCTTGGCGCTTTGCCATCCCGTATCGGGAATCACGACGGCTTCTGAGCTGGAATCTCTTGTGCAGCAGCTCAACGAATATTATGAGGTGGACATAAGCGAGGGTATCGTCATCGATAAAGTAACGGGTGTGAAGTCCTCTGCATACAATACCTCCGTTGACGGCTCCGCATATCAAATGAACATGACGCTTTTGGTTGGCGAAACGAAGATTCCTTCGTATATCATCATTGTGAAAAACGATGACGGCTTTGGTGTTGCGGGTATCCATTTTTAATAATTTTTGAAATACAGGAGGATTTTTCTATGATGCCTTACATATGGCTTAGCGTGGTCGTGCTTGCGCTCATCGTGGAAGCACTCACATTTGCACTCGTATCCATGTGGTTTATTCCGGGGGCACTCGTTGCGATGGTTTTGTCGTTTTTCCCCTCGATCGCCCTTTGGATACAGATTTTGGTCTTTCTTCTCATCACCTTGCTTTTCCTTGTTTTCGTCAAGCCGCTTGCCGATAAATTCCTTATCGGTAAAAGAACGCCAACGAATGCAGATGCTGTCATTGGTGAAAAAGCGGTCGTAACGCTTGCCATCGACAATATCGAGGGCAAAGGACAGGTCAAGGTCAAAGGACAGATCTGGACCGCGCGTTCGGCAGATAAAAATATTACCTATGAGGTTGGCGAGGTCTTGAATGTAATCGCCATCGAAGGGGTAAAACTGATTTGTAAGAAATAATATTGAAGATTCAAATTTTACAGAAACGAGGTATATTTTATGGGTCCTTTTATCATCATTGGCATCGTTGCCGTACTTCTTGTGATTCTGATTGCCAACATTCAGATCGTACCGCAGGCGCGCGCTTACGTTGTTGAGCGTCTTGGCGCATACAATGCGACATGGCATACGGGTATCCATTGGAAGATTCCGTTCATTGAAAGAGTTGCCAAAAAAGTTTCTCTCATGGAGCAGGTGGCAGACTTCCAACCGCAGGCGGTTATCACAAAGGATAACGTCAAAATGCAGATCGATACCGTTGTTTTCTATCAGATCACGGATTGCAAGCTCTTCACATACGGCGTAGAAGCGCCTCTTGCGGCAATCGAAAACCTTACCGCAACAACGCTCCGTAATATCATCGGTGAGCTTGAGCTTGACAGCACGCTGACTTCCCGCGATATCATTAATACCAAAATGCGTGCCATCCTCGACGAAGCGACCGACCCTTGGGGCATCAAGGTCAACCGCGTAGAGCTTAAAAACATCATTCCGCCGCGTGAGATTCAGGACGCGATGGAAAAGCAGATGAAAGCGGAACGCGAACGCCGTGAACAGATCCTCCGCGCAGAAGGTGAAAAGAACTCCACCATTCTCGTTGCCGAAGGTAAAAAGCAGGCGATGATCCTCGATGCGGAAGCGCAGAAGCAGAGACAGATCCTTCTTGCTGAAGCAGAACGCGAAGCAAAGATCCGTCAGGCAGAGGGTGAAGCGGAAGCCATTCTCAAGATCCAGGAAGCAACCGCAACGGGTATCAAGCTTATCAATGAGGCGGCTCCCTCTGAAAAGGTCATTGCCATCAAGAGCCTTGAAGCGTTTGAAAAGGCGGCTGACGGCAAAGCGACCAAGATCATCATTCCCAGCGAGATTCAGTCTCTTGCAGGTCTTGCAACAAGCTTCAAGGAGCTTGTAACGGATTCGGGTGCTAAAGCTGAATAACAGAATATTCACAGATAAAAATCAAGCAGGCGATTCTTTGGGATCGCCTGCTTGATTTTTGATACGATTTTTCTTGAAAAGTGTTGAAATCTTTTTGATTTTTTGATATAATCGACTTGCTGTCGGCTCTTCCACAGTGGGAGGAGGTGAACAGTGTGGAATATATATTCTCGTTTGTAGTGTCTGTCGTAGCACGATTGATTGGTCATCTTTTGTGCAAATGGGTTGATAGACACTTGTCCGACAAGTAACCCTACATATGAAAAACCACGGAGTGGTAGCTCCGTGGTTTTTCTTTTGTGTGTCCAGTGTGGACATATTCTCGTTTATTGGTCTATACGTATTATATACCGATTCGGTGATATTGTCAAGCCTTTATCTTGAAAATTTTCTGAAAGCGAAGAAAGCAACGGGGGCAGCTCGCAAAGATTTTCGATCTCGTGATGAACGGTAACGCCGATATCGTTCGTTTTATGCAAAGGATTATACCAGATCGTGCGGATGCCCGCGATATTTCCGCCCTTGATATCGGAGGTCAGGCTATCCCCGATGATGGCGACTTCTTCTTTTTTGAAATCGGAAATCTGCGCAAAGCATTTTTCGAAAAATTCGATACGGGGCTTATTGACGCCAAAACGTTCGGAAACGAAAACATTTTTGAAAAATTTCCCCATATCTGCAAGTTGAATGCGGCGCGATTGCACCTTGTCTGCACCGTTCGTAACCAAGTAGAGGGCGTAATGCGGATAGAGTGCGGTCAGCGTTTCGATGGCGTTTGGCATTGTAAATGCACCGTTGCTGAGCGCCGTTTCATAAATCTTTTGTGCATCATTGGAAGAACGCACTACATGAAGCTCGTCAAAAAGAATTTCAAATCGATGTGTCAAAAGTTCCTTTCGCGTGATCTCACCGCGCTCGAGCATTTTCCAATGCGCACCGTTGATTTGGCTGTATCGCGCGGCGTTTTCGTCAGAGGGGTCGAGAGAAAGCGCACGGAGCGTTTCGCGGATGGCGTGATCCTCCGCTTTTTTGAAATCGAGAAGCGTGTCGTCAAGGTCAAAAAATACAGTTTTGAGCATATTTTTGATATCTCTCTTTCTTTTTGTAAGACAGTATGCCATAATTCCTTTGACCTGTCAAGACATTTCAAACTTTTTTTAAAATCCCCTGTTCTTTTTGTCGTTTTTATGATATACTGATGTCATCAATTTGAATGAGGTGAATCTTATGCTGAAACATATAACGTTTGACCATACCGATACCCGCGTGCGAAAATATCTTACGCCGAAAAAGATCCTTTTGACGCGAGGAACGTGGCATGGAGAGGAAAGACTTTTGAACTATAAAAACCGCCAGCTCGGCACACATGAGCCGGAGGTAACGACACTCGTTTCCACAGAGGAAGAAAAAGCGGGAATCCTGCTCGATTTCGGAACGGAGATTCACGGCGGTATCAGCCTTTCACTTTTCCGCATCCGCGATGGCGAGGAGGTAACGATTCGCGTTTGCTTTGGCGAATCGGCAAACGAAGCGCTTTCGCATATCGGAGAGAAGAACGCGACGAACGACCATAGTATGCGTGATTTTGAGATTCGCACGAAAAGCTGGACGACGACGGAATGTGGCGCGACGGGCTTCCGCTTCGTGTATCTTGAATTTGTAACGCCTGCGAAGATCAATCTGAAGACCGTTCAAGCCGTGATGGTCTATCAGCCCTATGATTATATCGGAAGTTTTGAATGTAGCGACGAAACGCTCAACCATATCTACGATACTGCGGCGTATACCTGCCATCTTTGTATTCAAAATGAGATTTGGGATGGCATCAAGCGCGATCGTCTCGTTTGGATCGGCGATCTCAATCCCGAACTGAAAACAACGAAATATGTCTTTGGCGATATTCCGCAGATCTACGGTGGACTTGCTCTTGCCGCGCATAATACGGTTTTGCCGACTTGGATGAATGGCATTGCGACCTATTCGCTCTGGTGGCTCATCAATTTGGACGAATGGGTGTTTTACACGGGAAAGCGCGAATATTTGCAGGAGCAGAAGGCATATATCGTAAGCCTTGTTCGTCAGGTTTTGGAAAACGTCGATGAAAACGGCTATTTCACGGCGAGCGATTATATCGATTGGCCCTCAAAGGGATTCCCATCGGCTAAGGCAGGCGCAAAATCACTTTTGATCCTTTGTATGGATGCGTGCGAAAGAATGCTCGAGATCCTTGGAGAAGAGGCGCTGAAAGCAGAATGTGAAAAGATAAAATTGCTTGCTCAAAGCGGAAAGGAATCCTGCGGAGATTTGAAACAGATCGCGGCACTGCTTTTGCTTGGCGGTATCGCAGATGAGGATTCCAAGATTTGCTTGCAAACAGGCGGTGCAGAAGGCTTTTCCACGTTTATGAGTTATTATATTTTGACCGCTATGGCAAAATGCACCTCTGCCGAAGAAACATTGGCGGCACTCAAGACCTATTACGGTGCAATGCTTGACCTTGGTGCAACGACCTTCTGGGAAGATTTCGATATGAAATGGGTCGAAAATGCTTGTAAGCTGGATGAGGTTTGCGATGGCACAAAGACCGATATCCACGGTGATAACGGTAAATATTGTTATAAGGGCTTCCGACATAGTCTTTGCCACGGTTGGGCATCGGGTCCCGTTTCGTTTTTGACGGAATATGTCCTCGGCATCGATATCGTCGGTGAGGGCGGTTCCAAGATCGTGATTTCTCCTCACCTTGGCGCGCTTTCGTATGCGAAGGGAAGCATTGCGACCGCGCGCGGCAAGGTTTCTGTCTCTCATATCAAAAATGAGGACGGCACGGTTTCGACAAGTGTCGATGCGCCGGATGGCGTGGAGATCATTCTTCTTTGAGCATCTTGTTTCAAAATGACGCACAAAATTTGGTATGCAGGTTGACAATCTTTTGGAAATGTGCTACAATGATAATATAACTACGAGTAATGATATCGGTGATTTTATGCGCACTTGTTTGGATTGCTCGTTAAAATTTGTTTTGGAGAAAGGCAAGGAATACCATGTATCAATTTTTGAGAAAAAAAGCAAGAAAAATCGTCTTGCTGATGTTTGACCTCGTTTGCTTTTATGCGATTGCGGCGTTCCATCTTTTGATGACGCGCGCAACGACGACACCTGTGTTCGGATACGATGTCTCTGCATTTTTCATCAATGCAACGCTTCTTATCTGTATGATGATGGTGTATCGATTCCTTTTCAACGTATATCGAAATGTTTGGAGATATACGGATACGAGATCGTATTTTAAGATGTTGCTTGCGGATGTTGCGGGCGGTGCGACCGCGTATGTCATTGCATATTTCATCATGAAGGTCGTAAGCGAACAGCTCTATCCGGGTCTTTGGTTCTTCGTGATCTTGACCGCACTTCAAACGCTTTTCTCTTTGCTTTCCAGATTTACCTATCGCTTGCTTTATAAGCATTTCAATAAAGTCGATGCGGAAGCGGAATCCCGCATCAACGTAGCCATCGTCGGTGCAGGTCAGGTCGGCGCAAGCCTTGCAGCCGAGCTTACGGGCAACAAGAGATCCTTCTATAAGCCTGTATTCTTCATTGACCGAGACGAAGCTAAGATCGGCAGCCGCGTAGCAGGACTCCCTGTTTATAAGGAAGATATGACGATTTTTGCAAGACTCGCGGATTCTTCCATCAAAGAGCTTTTCTTTGCGGTGAATAGCCTTGATACCGAGGAAGCGGAACGTTTGTATCAGTTTTATGCTCGTTCGGGCTGTAAACTGAAGGTGTATGACGTCTCTGTTCACGAGGTTTCCGAAAACGGTGAGCCTCAGCGTCCCACGATCCGTGAATTTTCGATCGAAGACCTTTTGTTCCGCGATCCCTTGAAGATCAACGATGCCAAAACCACCTCGTATTATTCCGATAAGACCATTTTGGTTACGGGCGGTGGCGGCTCCATCGGCAGTGAGCTTTGCCGTCAGATTGCAAAATGCAATCCGAAAAAGCTTGTTATTCTTGATATCTACGAAAACAATGCTTATGATATCCAGCAGGAATTGATTCGCAATTACGGCGAAAAATTGGATCTTTCCGTTGAGATCGCATCCGTACGTGATCGCGAAAGACTCGATTCCGTATTTGCCAACTATCGTCCCCAGGTCGTATTCCATGCGGCGGCACACAAGCACGTTCCTCTTATGGAGCATTCCGGCTGCGAAGCCATCAAGAACAATGTTCTTGGTACATACAATGCCGCAGACATGGCAGAAAAATACGGTGTTCAGAAATTCATTCTTGTTTCCACCGATAAGGCGGTAAACCCCACCAATATCATGGGCGCATCGAAGCGTCTTTGCGAAATGGTCGTGCAGTGCCGTGTCGATAGCAATACCGACTTTGCCGCAGTTCGTTTCGGTAACGTTCTTGGTTCAAATGGTTCCGTTATTCCGCTCTTTAAGAGGCAGATTGCCAATGGCGGTCCTGTAACCATTACCGATAAACGTATCATTCGTTATTTTATGACCATTCCCGAAGCGAGCCAGCTTGTTATGCAGGCGGGCGCGATGGCGAAAAAAGGCGAACTCTTTGTTTTGGATATGGGTAAACCCGTTCGTATTTACGATCTTGCTGTGAATATGATCCGTTTGTCCGGTTTTGAACCCGGTGTGGATATCAAGATCGAAGAAATCGGTCTCCGTCCCGGCGAAAAACTCTTTGAAGAGCTTCTGATGAAAACGGAAACGCTTGATAAGACGGATAATAACATGATCTTTATTGAGCGCGACCATCCTTGTACACGTGCTGAGGTTGAGGAGAAGCTTGCTATTCTCAAAAAGGCTGTTGAAGAATCCAAGCATGAGCTTGGCTCTGCTAAGGTAAAGGCGGCGATCATTGCTACCGTTCCGACTTTCCGTGATCCTGAAGTGATCAATAAGAGAGCGGAAAAGTCCGAAGAAATGAAAATGGTTAAGAATTCTTAATATGAAAAACGCCTCGCGATATGCGAGGCGTTTTGATTTTCAAAAAGCACACCAAAGATCTTCTTTGGTGTGCTTTTCGGTTTATAAGAACTTTGCATACATTTCCCAGCTGAGAATTTCGTTCACGGCATCGTTTTTTTCTTTGCAAAGCGTTCGAATCGCATTCATATTCTTTTTCGTTACCGAAAAAAGCACGGTGCTTTTGACGTTCTGCCCCAAAAAAGAATGTTCAGAAGGATTTCCGATTCCGACTGCCGAGCAGTAGGGAATTTTGGGGGAGCGTCCTTTTCCGAGTTCTTCCTTGAGATTGAAATAGCGAATTTCGGTGATGTCGTTCCATTTGATAGAAACATGACGATTTCGTATTCCCACTTCATCCATATGAATGATTTGGTATGCGTTTCGGGATAGGATATAGAAAAAAATGTTGAAGCATACAAAAACGCTGAGTCCTGCAAGAGGATGGAATAGCAAAGCCAAAAGCCCAAGTAGCGTACTTGCGATCGTGTTGTATAAAACGATTCCGGCGCTTGCCAAACAAGTATGTTTTTTCAAATCAAATACCCTCTTTCGCTCTTCGAATCTTTTCGATCGAGGTGAAATTCATCGAGGGCGCATGATCTTTCAGAGGAAGAATTTTCTGATGGATCGCATCAAGGATCATTTCGGCGTTCGGGAAGTGTTGCTTTTTCCATTCATATGCAGGTGCGACCAGGTTTCTCGCGCCGACAACGACAGGCGGTGCATCCAATTCGTCAAAGGCGAATTCCGTGATGTTAGAGGCGATATCGCGCATAATGGAACCGCGTTCATTGCTGTCTCCGACGATGACGAGCTTGCCTGTCTTGCGAACGGACGTAAGCACCGTTGTGTAATCAAACGGAACAAGGGAGCGTGCATCGATGATCTCTGCGGAAATACCGTGTTTTTCTTCCAAGATCGCAGAAGCTTCCATTGCGTAATACAGCGAAGCGCCAATGGTGAGGATGGTCAGATCTGCGCCTTTCTTTTTGACGTCTGCCTCTCCGAAGGGGAGTGCATAATCCTCGGTCGGAACGCCTTCCTCGCGGAAGCATTCACCGATATCATAGATGCGTTCGTTTTCAAAAAGAAGAATGGGATCGTTGGTTTTGAGCGCAGTGGTGAGCATACCCTTCATGTCATAAGGCGTAACGGGATAAATGACCTTGAGTCCGGGAATGCTTGCGATGAGAGAGGAAAGATCATCCGAAAGCTGAACGCCTGCGTTTTTGCCGACGGGTACACGGATCAGAACGGGAAGCTTCAAGGCACCGCCGCTCATCATGCGCCATTTGGCAAGCTGATTGATGATCTCGTCTCCGGCGCGTCCCAGGAGATTTGCGTACATGATTTCAATGACAGCGCGGCCGCCGCACATTGCGTAGCCGATGGCAGAAGAAACGATTGCGGATTCCGAAAGCGGCGCGCTGAAGAAGCGATGGAAGGGCAAAGCTTCTGTCATATCTTCGAAAACGCCGTTTATATTTCCGCTTCTTTGTGATGCGCCGTATACGATGAAGGAAGGATCTTCGTAAAAACGAGCGAAAATCGGCTCGAAGATCGCATCCTTTAGGTTGTATCGCTTGGTTTTTGCGAGAGGTTCACCGTTTTCGTCGAAGCCGTAACGATATTTCATGGCGATCTTCATGGAGCGGGCACATTGTGAACGGGAAAGCAAGGTTTCTGTGTAGGATGTTACGGGGACATTGTTTTCGATGCCGGCAAAGGCGAGTGCCTCTGCTTCCTCAGGGCTGAGAAACGGCGACGTGTTCATATCGGCAGCCATTCTGCAGATCGTTGTCAAGCGCTTTGTGATGGCGAGATCGATGTCATGAAGCGCCGATTCCTTAGCGATACCGCCGCGGATGAGCTTTTCTCGATAGCATTTGACGGGGTCATGCTCCTTCCATGCGGAAAGCTCCTCTTTGATGCGCTCATCCAGCGGTTTTCCGGCGCTATGAGCACATTCTCGATAGGTTACGAGCTCAAGGAGGATGGGACCCTCTTCGCGTTCAAGAAGCTCCTTTTTGCGTGCAATCGCATCGATGACTGCCAAGGGATTGGTACCGTCTACACGTTCTGCGTGCATTTGATCGGGCGTAATGCCTGCCCCGATGCGAGCGGCTTTTTTGAATCCCATCGTTTCGCCGATCGGCTGATCGTCTGCGGCGTAGTGGTTGTTGATGACGGTGAAAAGAAGCGGAAGTGCGCCGTCTTTGTTCCAAATTTCGCGGATCTGGTCCATGCAAGCCATTTGCAAGGCTTCCCAAACAGCACCTTCTCCGAGTGCGCCGTCGCCGAGATTGGTGCAAACAAAACCTTTTTCGCCGCGGTTCTTTTTGTAAAGTGCCGCACCTACGGCGAAGCCGACGGAGCCTGCGGCAATATCATTGCTCGGGTAAATACCGAACGGAGGAAAGGAAACGTGAGAGGAGCCGCCGAGCCCTTTATTGAAGCCCGTGCGCTTGCCGAAAATTTCGCAAAGCATACCATAGAGGAAATAGTCTGTGGCAAGCTCTTTGATGGAAATATCGCTGTTTGCGGCGGAAGCAACAGGTGCGAGCGTTTCGCCGCCCTGATAAGTTCTCATGATATGGATCAGTTCATTTTCAGTGAGCTTTTCGATCGCGGAAAGCCCCTTGGCAAGAGTCGTTCCGTGATTGCGGTGTGTGCCGAAGATGATGTCCTTGGGTGTCATGCAATACGCTTCACCGACAGCGGCAGCTTCCTCCCCGATGCAAAGATGGATGGGGGAGCTCAGCTTGTATTTGACGCCGTAATATTCGCCTCTTTCCTTGAGGTCGGAAAGCATCGTTTCGAATTCGCGGATCATGACCATGTCATGATAAATGCGGAGAAATTCTCTGTTGGAATAGATATGCTTTTCGTGATCTGTGGAAAGGGTGTAACGGCAGACGGGGATATCACGGAAGCGAATAGTACCGCTTGCCAGTGCTTCCGCAGGGTCTATGTATAAATTTGTAGGCATTTTGAGATCCTCCGCGGATGATTATTTAATCAGGAGAAGACCGAAGTTTTCGAGCGCTGTGCAAAGATCACGAAGGAATTTTGCGGCGTTAGCAGTGGTCATGGCGCGAGGATCAAAGGTCAGCGCGAGAGGGATGCAGGGATATACAAGCTCATCGCCTTCGATATCCTTGATGCGTTTGCGAAGTGCGCATACGGCAAGAGACGCAGTCTGCGGTGCGGTCAAAACAGGAGTGAAGCGTTCAATACCGAGTGTGCCGACGTTGTTGACGGTAAAGGAGCCGAGACGAAGATTCTTTTCGGGGACATCTCCGCCTGCACGCACACCGCGAACGAGTGCGCCCGTGATCTTGGAAAGAGAGGAAAGGGAAAGACGGTCTGCATCAAAGACGGTCAATGTCTGAGGACCGCGCTCGGTGTCTACGGTAAAGCCGAGATGGATGCCGTCAAAATAGCGGATCTTGTCTTCGAGGAAGTGTGCATTCATTGCCTTGTGCTTTTTGAGGGTCTTGGAAACGGCAAAAAGGATCATGTCGTTGATGGTTACAGAAGGGAGACCCATTGCTTCGCCGGTTTCCTTGATCTTACCGCGGAGGGTGATGATCGCTGTTGCGTCGAAGGACATTTCCATGGTGATGGGCGTGTTTTCCGGCGCATTTTCCGACTGGGAGATGATGACGTCGGTATGGCGGTAAGCGTCTTCGCTGCGGAATGCCTTTTCTGTGGGTTCAGCCTTTTCCTTGGGTTCTTCTGCTTTTTCCTCAGTCGAAACAGCGGTAACGGGTGCGGTTACGATGGCGGTTTCTGCGGGTTCTTCCTTGGGAGCGTTTTCTTCTGCAGTTTCTTCTGCGACGGCTTCTGTGGGTTCTTCCTCGATAGCAGTTTCTTCCGGAACGTTTTCCGCATTTTCTGCGTCAGTTTCTTCAGCGGCAGGTTCTGTTTCGCTTTCCGTGGTTTCTTCGACCTCGGTGGTGCTTTCGGGTTCATGTTCTGTGGTTTCTTCTGCTTTTTCTTCTGTGATGGCTTCTTCTGCACATTCAGACTCTTTTTCTGCTTCTTCGAGAGTCTTGTTTTCTGCGGCGATGCCTTCGTCGGTAGCCTTGACAAGCTCTTCTTCGTCGGAGATCGGAAGGATGGGCTCTTCGATCACCTCGGGCTTTTCTTCAGCCTTGGGCTGATTGCGTTCTTCGATCGCGCGCAGAATATCGTTTTCAATGATTCTGCCTTCGGGACCGGAGGGAACGATCTTGAGAATATCGACGTTATTTTGGAGTGCCAATGCGTAGGCACGGGGAGAGATCTTCAATCGATCGTTGGAGAGAAATTCGGTGTTTTCCATAAAATTTATATCCTTTCATAGCGAACTATATTTGATTGGAAGCGATACAAATAAAGACTTGTATACAAAATAATATTATAGCATTTTTGGAATGCAATGTCAACATGGGAAACGGCGAAATTTCGACAAAAGAGGACACGATTCGAACAAACTCTCAAAAGAAAAAAGAACTTCTTCGTGCGGAGAAGCTCTTTTGTACGGAAGGTGAGATCATGTTTCCATTTTCTCTTTTGGGAGATTTTCATTTTTTAGATTATAGTGCTTTCTGTTTTGGCAGTATACATCGGGAATATTTTTACATAGACTTAAATCACCATCCAAAATGTTCATTGTAAAACGAAAGGATTTCAGTTTTTTCATATTTTCTAAAAAATCCAAATTTGGAATGGGATTCGAACCGTTTAAGGTCAATTCTTCGAGATTTAAGAGTTTTTTCAGACATTCAAAATCTTTTATCTTGTTGCAGGATTCGATTTCCAAAGAAGTGAGTGTGTCTCCAATGGATGTCAATGATGTGATATCCTCCAATGTACGACAATAAGTTAAACTTAATTTTCGCAAACGTGTTGCTTTTTCAAGTCCTTCTAAAGAGCGAATCTGCGATTCAGAAAGCGCCAATTCTTCCAGTTTGCAAAAATCAAAATCCGCGAGAGATCGGGAGGTCGGCTGACCTTGTCCAAGATGAAGCTTTCGCAGTGCTTTGATCGATGTCAGATTTTGATGCCCCTTTTTACCGCCGACAGATAATGTTTCAAGATTCGGAAGTCGGCTGTAATCTATCATGGCATTCAACTCATTTTTTGGTCCGTAAATTGTCTGCGCGTTTAATTCTTGCAGGTTTGGCATATCGTATAATGGCGAATAGTCAAAAACGGAAGCAGAATACGGAGGAATGATTTGAAGTGATTTTAGATCGGGACACCTGCGCAGAAAGGAAATATCTTCCGCAATGACAAATGCTTTCTCGATTTTGTTGTTTTGGATATATTGGATATGTTCTTCCAAGGATTTCAAGGAGCGGGCAAGAACAGGCGCTTCCCATATGACCTCGAACGGAGATAAAATTACGAGATGATCATCAAAGAAATAAAAATCCTCTGTTATCGGGGCAAATTGCGTTATGGAAAAATAAGCCTGCTTATCATCGGAATGGGAGGGTAAAATATTTGGGATCATATTTGGCTTTGGGGATGTATTTTCAGACATCAAAACACCTCGCAGTTATGCAATCAAAATATAATTGAAAGAAAAACAGGGAGATTTTGTCAAGCAATATCTCCCTGTTTTTGTTCATTGTACTTATTCAACAACGACTGTTTGACAAGCACCGATCTTGAGGGGTTCATCCTTATAGGATACCCAAACGTCGATATCGGTGGGATTATAAAGCATCTTACCGTCAGCAGAACGGCGGATCTTCTTCATTGCCTGAACGTAGTCGTAGATTTCAAGGTTGGTCGCCGCCCAATAACCGTCGCGGTACTGGTAGAGATTTGCAAGAATCTCCTCGAATTTTTCCCACTGTACGGGTGCGGATTCGTTGTCAAATTCATAGCTGTGTCCCCAAATATAGAGAACACCGCCTGCACGCCACGGTGCTTTGGTTACGTTATAAATGAATCTTTTGACTGCGTTTTCACATTCGTTGTGATGCGTGGTCGGATGCCAAAGCTTGAAATCGTCGGGAAGCGTAAAGCCGTTGTGAGATTGAACGGTTCTGCCGTATACGATAGATGCGGTATCCATGGCGGTAAAGGTTTCAGCGCCGTATGTACCGAAAGGATATGCCAAGCCGCGGATGATCGTACCCGTTGCCTTTTCGAGTGCTTCACGGTCGCGCATGATTTCATCATACTGATCCTTGATGAGCATACGTTCGAGATGAGGATGGGTTACGGTATGACAAGCAATCTCATGGCCCTTTTCGATGAAAAGAGGACGAATTTCTTCCGCATGGATGCAACGGTTATTATAATCGTTGATCTGTCTGGAGTTGAAATTAAAGGTCGCTTTCATTTCGTATTTGTTGAAAAGCTCGACAAGGCGTCTGTCCTGCGCGCAGCCGTCGTCATAGCTGAATGTGAGGGCGTAACGCTTTCCGTCCTTGTATCGGTCAAATTTAATCATGATGAGTTCCTCCCTATCATTTGTATTCATACTTATATCATACCACAAATGAAAAAAAATGCAAGAGAATATCCGCAAACAGTTGACTTTTTTGTATAAAATGCGATATAATGAAAATGTAAATTTATGCTTTGCACAGCATTTTGTGCAAGGAAAGGGGTATTATATATGAAAATTTTGCTTACAGGCGGCGCAGGCTATATCGGTTCTCATACTGCCATCGAAATTGCGAAGCTCGGTCATGATATCGTGATCGCCGACAATTTCTCCAACAGTAAACCCGAAGCTGTGAACCGTGTCAAAACCATCATCGGAAAGGACTTCCCGTTCTACGAGATCGACGTTGCGGACAAGGCTGCCGTTGAAAAGCTCTTTGCGGCAGAAAAGCCCGAAGCTGTCATCCATTTCGCAGGCTATAAGGCTGTTGGCGAATCTGTGCAGAAGCCGATCGAATATTACAGAAACAACATCGATACCACACTCACGCTTCTCGAAACCATGAAGAAGTATGATTGCCACAATATCATTTTCAGCTCCTCCGCTACCGTATACGGCGCTCCCGACGAGGTGCCGATCAAGGAAACTGCGGTCGTTGGCAGATGCACCAATCCTTACGGCTGGACAAAGTATATGCTTGAAGTGATCCTCAAGGATGCGGCTTTTGCTGACCCCAATCTCTCCGTCGTTCTTCTTCGTTACTTCAATCCCGTTGGTGCGCATGAATCCGGTCTCATCGGTGAAGACCCGCAGGGTATCCCGAATAACCTCATGCCGTTTATTTCTCAGGTAGCCGTCGGCAAGCGCGAATGTCTCTCTGTTTTCGGCGATGACTATGAAACCAAGGACGGCACCGGTGTACGCGACTATATCCATGTTGTTGACCTTGCACGCGGTCATGCTTGTGCGATCGATTACGCGGCAGCTCATAAGGGCGCAGAGGTATTCAACCTCGGTACAAGCGTTGGTTACAGCGTTCTCGATATGGTTCATGCATTCGAAAAAGCAAACGGCGTTCCCGTTCCTTATAAGATCGCTCCTCGCCGCGCAGGTGATATCGCAGAATGTTATGCAGACGCGACCAAGTCCCGTGAGCTTCTCGGCTGGACTGCTGAAAAGACGCTCGAGGATATGTGCCGCGACAGCTGGAACTGGCAGAGCAAGAACCCGAACGGTTATGATGCATAAACACTGAATAATGTTCAAAAAAGACCGATGCCCCTGCATCGGTCTTTTGAGATTAGGCAATCACCACGATTTTGAATATCGTTCAATAAAGGAGAGAAATTATGACAAGCCATTTTCAAGGCGTATTTCCCGCGCTCATTACACCGCTTACAAAAGAAGAAAAGCTCAACGTTTCCGCCCTTGAAACGCTTCTGCAATTTGAAATGCAAAAGGGCGCAGATGGTTTTTATATCGGCGGCGCGACGGGCGAAGGACTTCTTTTGGATATTCCCGAGCGCAAAAAGCTTTGCGAAAAATCCATCGAATTTATCGGCAAAGAGAGAACGAAAATTGTTCATATCACAGATATGAA
>JBGVLA010000111.1:0-37237 GCA_045124015.1 Eubacteriales bacterium
CGGGAATCAAAACGTGATACGCATCGAGAATGATCTCCTTCGGTGCATAGATCACGAAAAACACGGGATATGTAATAAAATAATTTACGGGAAATGAAACGAGGGCGGAAACGAGCGTGCCGACAGCAGAGCCGATCAAAGCACCTTTTCTGGATTTCATTTTATGATAGATAAGTCCCGCAAAAAAGACGAACGATGCGCTCATCAAGAAATTAGAAAGTTCGCCAACACCCATGGTCGTTGTTGCCAAGAGATGCAATACGTTTTTCGTAAGCGAAACGATGATGCCTGCCCAAGGTGAGATGGCAAATGCGGTCATGAGCGCAGGAAGCTCAGAAAAATCAAATTTTAAGAAAGACGGAACAAACGGAATCCCGATCTGAATATACATAAGCACCGACGAAAGTGCGGACATGACTGCCACAACGGCAATCGTATACAGTTGTTGTGTTCTTTTCTGATTCATATCAAATTCCTCCATAATATTATGAAAATTAGAAGGAAAAAATAAAAAATCCCCACAATTTCAAAAAAATCGTGAGGGTTCGCGCCAAGCTTGCGCGTTTTTATCTTTTCTCATCCGGACTTTAACCGTCGGTACAGGAATCTCACCTGTTCAGCCAAGGCTCGCGGACTTTACCGCCGATGTGGAATTTCACCAACCCCCAAAGAGCGGCGAGTCGCCGCAACCAAGCCGCCTATCGACAGAAAGCTCTGCCAAACGGCGAAATTTGGATATATAAAATTACAAAAAGGGGCACCTTACGGCACCCCTTTTTCATGAGTGCTTAAACACTCGAAAAATTCGAATTTTTAATTATTCGATGATTTCAGCAACAACGCCGGAACCAACTGTTCTACCGCCTTCACGGATAGCGAAACGGAGACCCTTGTCCATAGCGATAGGAGAGATGAGTTCAACAGTCATATCAACGTTATCACCAGGGCGGCACATTTCAACGCCGTCGGGAAGATTGATAACACCAGTAACGTCAGTTGTTCTGAAGTAGAACTGAGGTCTGTAACCAGCAAGGAAGGGTTTCTTACGACCGCCTTCTTTTTCGGTCAAAACGTAAACCTGACCCATGAATTTAGTGTGAGGATGAATAGAGCCGGGTTTGCAGAGAACCTGACCTCTTTCGATTTCGTTCTTCTGGATACCACGGAGAAGAGCACCGATGTTATCGCCTGCTTCTGCCTGGGGAAGAAGCTTCTTGAACATTTCAACACCTGTAACGGTTGTCTTCTTCTTTTCATCGGAAAGACCAACGATTTCAACTTCGTCGCCAACCTTAACTGTACCGCTTTCTACTCTACCAGTAGCAACTGTACCACGGCCTGTGATGGAGAATACGTCTTCGACAGGCATAAGGAATGCGAGGTCAGCTTTTCTTTCAGGAGTAGGAATGAATTCGTCAACAGCGTTCATGAGTTCGAGAATGCAAGCATATTCGGGAGCGCTGGGATCGGTGTTTGCAGAGGTAAGAGCTTCTCTTGCAGAACCACGGATGATAGGAGTATCATCGCCAGGGAAGTCGTACTGAGAAAGGAGATCACGGATATCCATTTCTACGAGTTCGAGAAGTTCTTCGTCGTCAACGAGGTCGCACTTGTTCATGAATACTACGATTGCAGGAACGCCTACCTGACGAGCGAGAAGTACGTGTTCACGTGTCTGCTGAAGGGGACCGTCGGAAGCAGCAACAACGAGGATAGCACCGTCCATCTGAGCAGCACCGGTGATCATGTTCTTAACGTAGTCAGCGTGTCCGGGGCAGTCAACGTGTGCGTAGTGACGAGCTGCAGTTTCGTATTCAACGTGTCTGGTGTTAATTGTGATACCACGAGCTCTTTCTTCGGGAGCGTTGTCGATCTGGTCGTAAGCGAGAGATTCGATGTTAGAGTTGCCGAGAGAAAGGGTTTTGGTGATAGCAGCGGTAAGAGTGGTCTTACCATGGTCAACGTGACCGATTGTACCAATGTTTACATGGGGTTTTGTTCTTTCGAATGTAGCCTTTGCCATTGTAAAGTTCCTCCTTAATTTGCGATTATATCGCTATTTTTTATTTTAATCTGAAATGAGATTAGGGGGTTCCCCACGGGGACGCGCCCCGTGAGAAAGATTATTTTGCGTTCTGCTTACCAGCGATGATTTCAGCTGCGATGTTCTTCGGAATTTCAGCGAAGTGGCTGGGTTCCATGGAGTACTGACCACGGCCCTGTGTCTTAGAACGAAGGTCGGTAGCGTAACCGAACATATTGGAAAGCGGAATCATAGCTGTGATCTGCTGAGCACCGGATACAGGATCCATAGACTGAATCTGACCACGGCGGGAGTTGATGTCGCCCATTACATCGCCCATGTAATCATCGGGAGTAACAACGACAACCTTCATGATCGGCTCTGTGAGAATCGGGTTAGCCTTTCTCATAGCATTCTTGAATGCCATAGAACCGGCAATCTTAAATGCCATTTCAGAGGAGTCGACTTCATGATAAGAACCATCATAAAGTGTAACCTTAACGTCAACAACATTGTAGCCTGCGAGGACACCGGACTGCAATGCGCCCTGGATACCTGCGTCAACAGCGGGGATATATTCCTTCGGAATTGCACCGCCAACAACCTTGTTAATGAATTCATAACCCTTACCGGGTTCGTTGGGTTCGATCGTAATCTTAACATGACCGTACTGACCCTTACCACCGGACTGACGAGCGTACTTGCAGTCTTCATCAGCAGCCTTGGTAATGGTTTCTTTGTAGGATACCTGAGGCTTACCTACGTTAGCTTCTACTTTGAATTCACGGAGCAAACGGTCAACGATGATTTCAAGGTGAAGCTCACCCATGCCGGCGATGATGGTCTGACCGGTTTCTTCGTCGGTATAAGCACGGAATGTCGGGTCTTCTTCTGCGAGTTTTGCAAGGGAGAGACCCATTTTTTCCTGACCTGCTTTGGTCTTAGGTTCGATAGCAACCTTAATAACAGGTTCCGGGAATTCCATCGATTCAAGAATGATGGGATGCTTTTCGTCGCAAAGTGTATCACCGGTTGTGGTGTACTTTGTACCTACAATAGCAGCGATATCGCCTGCGTATACGCGGTCAATATCTTTTCTTTCGTTTGCGTGCATTTGGAGGATACGACCGAAGCGTTCGCGGTTACCTTTCTTCTTCGGGTTGAATGCGGTCTCACCGGTTGCGATGGAGCCGGAGTAAACGCGGAAGAAGCAAAGCTTACCAACGTAGGGGTCAGTCATGATCTTAAATGCGAGAGCTGCGAAAGGTTCGTCATCGGAAGAAGGTCTTTCTTCTTCTTCTTCGGTTTCGGGATTGATACCCTTGATGTGAGGAACGTCGACAGGAGACGGCATAAAGTCGATAACCGCGTCGAGGAGTTTCTGAACACCTTTGTTCTTATAGGATGTTCCGCAAGTTACGGGAACGATGTCATTTGCGATAGTAGCTTTTCTGAGGCCTGCTTTGAGGTCTTCGATGGAAAGACCGCCTTCTTCAAGGTATTTTTCCATGAGTTCTTCATCACTGCCGGCAACAGCTTCAACCAATTCTTCATGGTAAGCCTGTGCGTCTGCGAGCATATCCTCGGGGATAGGTTCAACGCGTACGTCTTTACCAAGGTCATCATAGTATACGTCAGCCTCCATGTTGATGAGGTCAACAATACCACGGAATGTGTCTTCCTTACCGATAGGAAGCTGAATCGGTACCGCATTTGCCTTCAAACGCTCTTTCATCATGCCAACGACGCGATAGAAATCTGCGCCGGTGATATCCATTTTGTTGACATAAGCCATTCTCGGAACATGATATTTATCAGCCTGACGCCATACGGTTTCAGACTGGGGTTCAACACCGCCTTTTGCACAGAGAACGGTTACCGCGCCGTCAAGAACGCGGAGAGAACGTTCAACTTCTACTGTGAAGTCAACGTGTCCGGGGGTATCGATGATGTTGATACGATTACCCTTCCAGAAGCAGGTTGTCGCAGCGGAAGTAATGGTGATACCTCTTTCCTGTTCCTGTTCCATCCAGTCCATCGTTGCGGAACCGTCGTGGGTTTCGCCGATCTTGTGGGTCTTACCGGTATAGAAAAGAATTCTTTCCGTTGTGGTTGTTTTACCTGCATCAATATGAGCCATGATACCAATGTTGCGTGTATTTTCAAGCGAGTATTCTCTAGCCATATTTTTGCTCCTTCAATCTTAATAAATCGTGGAATTTTTGATAAGTCCGAATAAACGGTTTTATCAATATCTGAAATGTGCGAAAGCTCTGTTTGCTTCTGCCATCTTGTGTGTTTCTTCTTTTTTCTTTACAGCCGCACCGGTGTTTGCGACAGCGTCCATAATTTCGTTCGCGAGTCTTTCTGCCATGGTCTTTTCGCCGCGTTTTCTAGAGTATACGACGAGCCAACGGAGACCGAGAGTCTGTCTTCTCTCAGGACGAACCTCCATCGGAACCTGGTAAGTTGCACCGCCGAGACGGCGACCTTTAACTTCAAGGACCGGCATAATGTTTTCGAGAGCATTCTGGAATGCTTCAAGTGCGGGCTTGCCCGACTTTTCTTCTACGGTTGCAAATGCGTCATAAACGATTTTCTGTGCAACACCTTTTTTGCCGTCGAGCATTACGTTATTGATAAGCTTTGTTACGAGCTTGGAATTGTAAAGCGGATCCGGCAATACATCTCTCTTGGAAATTTGACCTCTTCTTGGCACTGTTATTCCCTCCTTCATAAATTTTTAAATGATATCATTGGTACTCGAAAGTTTCCTCCCGACCGTGCGATTTTCCCATTCAAAGATGTGTGCGCCATATCGCTTTATCCGATATAAACAAAATCTCTGTATTAAGGAATCACATGCGATCAGAGTGCGACAGCATCATTATTTCTTAGCTGTCTTCTTACCGCGTTTTGCACCGTACTTAGAACGGCTCTGCTTGCGGTTAGCAACGCCCTGGGTATCAAGTGTACCACGGATGATGTGATAACGTACACCAGGAAGGTCACGTACTCTACCTCCTCGGATAAGAACAACAGAGTGTTCCTGAAGGTTGTGGCCGATACCGGGAATGTAGCAGATTGCTTCAAAACCGTTGGTAAGCTTAACCTTTGCAACTTTACGAAGAGCGGAGTTCGGTTTTTTCGGTGTGGTTGTGTAAACCTTTGTGCAAACGCCTCTCTTCTGAGGAGCGCTAAGGTCTGTCTGAGCTTTTTCAAGGGAGTTAAAGCCTTTCTGAAGAGCAGGAGCTTTAGACTTGAAAGCTTTTGTTTCACGACCATTACGAACAAGCTGGTTGAATGTTGGCATGTGTGTTGGACCTCCTTTTTACAGATTACATAGATTGTTTATATATACTACCGGGAAAGAATCGCGGTCGTATGCAAATTATTTTGTGAGCGTGCAGACCGCACAGCCCACTTCGATTCCGCAAAGCTCGGCGAGTTCCGTTTTTGTTTTCGTCTGTTCAACGGGAACGCTCTTTTCTTCGCAGAGTGCGGTCATCATCGAAACGATGTTCGCGTCTGCATCGGTTGCGAGATATACTTTGGAAGCCTGTCCCGCGATGAGGAGCTTTTTGGATTTATTGAGTCCCGCGATAAGGGCGGGTGCATTGTTCTCGGATGCCATTTTCGTTTATTATCCTTCCAAAAAATGATTTTCCGATGTTTTGCTTTTCATTCAAACGGTTATATCGTTTTGCGTACATAACCATTCTATATAATACCACGATTTTGCCCTCTTGTCAACGGATATTTCAAAAATTTCAAAAAATTTTTATATATTTTTCTAAAAAAGCGGGCTGTGCCCGCAGCCTTGTGCTCCCCTCTCTTATCTTTTCACATCGCCAAGCACAGCAAAACAGCGAGAGCGATCGGAGGGATCATCTATGCAATAAAAAAAGAAATCTCCGCGCTTTTCGCGGAGATTTCTTCAAAAATCATAAAAAACTCAGTTTGCTTTGGACTGTTCAAGGAGCCATTCAGCCGCAGTTTGACCTTCTGCATTCTTTGCATTGTATGCATAATCCCAAACGCTATGACCAATGCCCTTAAAGGTTGTGAGGGAGGCATTGCCGCCTGCCGCCTTGATCGCTTCTACCATTTGAATCGAGCCTTCGGGGCGAACAGTGGGATCCGCATCGCCATGGAAAGCCCAGATCGCAATATCTTTGAGAGATTCTGCGGAGCTGAGGATACCGGAGCCGCATACGGGAAGTGCAGCCGCAAAGGTTTCCGGTCTGCGTGCGATCAGTTCCCATGTACCGCAACCGCCCATAGAGATACCGCTGACGTAAACTCTGTCCTTATCAACCGTATCAAGTGCGAGGAATTGATCGAGAAGCGCAGAAGCCGCCTGCAAGCCTACGGTGTATGTAAGATCCTCAAGATTTTCTGTACGGATCGGCATACCGGGCTTTTTATCAACGGGGTTTGTACCGTCCCATACGTGCTGATATTCTCTTCCCGTTCCGGAAGCAACCCATTCAGAGTAGTTGGTTGCGCGGTCGCAGTATGTCTGCGGCGCGAGAATGATACAGTTATCCATCGCTACGATATCGTCAAGAAGCTTATTGGGCATATTCAAAACCTGAAGCTGCTTGCTGTTGTCCGTACCCGTTTCGCCATGACCATGGAGGAAGAACAGAATGGGATACTGCTTGTCGCCCTTGGGATCATAGTCAGAGGGATAATACACTCTGTAAGGCAAGGAGAATTTATCACCGTTTGCCGCAGTATATTCAAAGGTATCGGCATCCGCACCCATAATACCGGAAATTCTGATATCGATTGCGTAATCGTAGATCTTGAAATCATCGATGCAACCGTGGAACTGTGCGCTGGCATCCTTATCGTTCGAGGTGCTGTTTCTGCCACCAATATAGAGATTGCCGTCAGAAACGTATCTTTTAGCAGCCGTGCTGTTTACCTGTTCGCCATCAAGGAACATAAAGAGAAGTCCGTTTTTGGAAACAACGGTGATATGATGCCATGTTTCCTTGGAAGAGAGCATGCCGATGCGCCAGTTGCCCGTATCGCCGCCCCAGCAAACGCCCTGGTTGGTATTGTCATTGGTACCAAGCCAAACGCCATACCAGCCGTTATTCTGCGTGCCCTTAGAGAAGAGGTTGTCCCAACCCATCGCTTTTTTGTCGAGCTTATACCAAAAGTCAACAGTAAATTCATTCCATGTTTCAAAATTCAAACGGGGATCGTTCTGAATCGTCAAAAAGTCAAAAGTAGACGTTGTGCCAAAATGGATCGCATTGCCGCCTGTAGGACCCGAAACGTATGCGGGATTACCCGTAATCGTAGCATCAAGACCGCCGCCGCTTACATTCTTGACCGTATTGCCATCGATATTATCGATTTCAAAGTCAAGGTGAAGAATGGGCGCTTTTGCAATAGGCTCCACGGGAACCACAACCTCTGTTGTAGTTTCTTCCGTAGTAGTTTCTTCTGTTGTTGTTTCTTCTGTAGTGGTTTCAAGTACCGTTGTTGTCTCAGCCACTGTGGTTTCCTCCTGTGTCGTGGTTTCTACCGTCGCCGTCGTTGCCTCGAATGTGCTTGCCGTTGTGGTATCGTTTACATCCGTACCACAGGAAGCAAACAAAACGAGCAAAGATGCGACGACCAGAATAAGTGAAAGTGTTCTTTTCATGGGAATCTGTCCTCCATTCCTGTATTGCCCCATACTGCGCGGAGCAATTCAAATCTTGTAAATCTATTTTATAATAAAACGATTTCTTTGTCAATAGTTTCGCAAATTTCCATTTCAAAAGTTTTTGTTTTGTGGAATATAAACAACCCCAATATTCAGATTCAAAAAAGCGGAGCGGCAAAAGCCGCTCCGCCAATCATAGGAGTGTTTATACTGCCGTTTCCTGCGCGAAATCTTCATCTTCCAAAACATCAGAAGCAGTTTTTTCAACTTCGATGTCGCGGTAGACCTGAAGACCTGTACCTGCAGGGATAAGTTTACCGATAATAACGTTTTCTTTGAGACCGATAAGGTGGTCAACCTTACCCTTGATAGCAGCTTCCGTAAGAACTCTTGTGGTTTCCTGGAAGGATGCCGCAGAGAGGAAGGATTCTGTCTGCAAAGCAGCTTTGGTAATACCGAGAAGGATCGGTGTTGCCTTTGCGGGGCGAAGTGTTCTTTCGCCTGCATCGATACGAGCCTGGATAGCAGCGTTTTCTGTTTCGAGCTCGGAAACGTCGATCACCGTACCAAAGAGAAGCTCTGTATCACCGCCATCGTCAACACGAACCTTACGTGTCATCTGTCTTGCGATAACTTCAATGTGCTTGTCATTGATTTCGATATCCTGCATACGGTATACACGCTGAACTTCACGAATGATATAATCGTAAGCCTCAGAGAGACCCTTGATTCTGGTGATATCAGTCGGAGCGAGCGTACCTTCCGTGATGGAGTCGCCGCGGTTGACGTATTCACCGGATTCTACGAGGATCTTCGTGCCGTAAGGAACGGGATATACGACGTCCGTACCGGTTTCAGCCGCATTGCGAATGATAACGTTTCTTGCGCGTTTCGCATCCTGAATTTCAACAAGACCCGAAACCTCAGAGATGGTCGCAGTCTTCTTGGGACGGCGAGCTTCAAAGATTTCTTCAACACGAGGAAGACCCTGTGTAATATCCGCACCCGCGATACCACCGGTGTGGAACGTTCTCATGGTAAGCTGTGTACCAGGTTCACCGATGGACTGTGCCGCGATGATACCGACTGCTTCACCTACGCTTACCTGCTTGCTTGTCGCAAGGTCGGCACCGTAACAGTGAGCACATACACCATGCTTGCATTTACATTTCAGGATCGAACGAACGTGAACCTGGGTGATACCTGCATCCACGATCGCGCTTGCCTGCTGTGCGGTGAGCATTTCACCATCACGAGCAAGAACATTGCCGTTTGCGTCAACGACATCGCCGATAATATAACGGCCGGGAAGTCTGTCAACAAGCGGTTCGATGACTTCGTTGCCGTCCTTGACGTCGGATACCCAGATACCCTCTGTGGAACCGCAGTCTTCTTCTCTGACGATAACGTCCTGAGAAACGTCAACGAGACGTCTTGTAAGATAACCCGAGTCAGCGGTCTTAAGCGCTGTATCGGAAAGGGATTTACGAGAACCACGCGCACCTACGAAGTATTCGAGTACGTTCAAGCCTTCGCGGAAGCACGCCTTGATCGGAATTTCCATCGTACGACCGTTGGTCGCAAACATAAGACCACGCATACCTGCGAGCTGTCTCATCTGTGCCATAGAACCACGGGCACCGGAGTCGGACATCATGTTGATGGAGTTGTAACGGTCCATACAATTTTTGAGCGCTTCGATGACGTCGTTTGTCGCCTTTTCCCAGATCTTGATGACGCATTCATAGCGTTCATCCTCAGAAAGGACACCTCGACGGAACTGACGGCGGATCATTTCAACGTCATGCTCAGCCTTTGCGATGATGCTCTTCTTTTCATCGGGAACCGTCATATCAAGTACGGAAATGGAGATGGAAGCGAGTGTGGAATATTTATAACCGTTCGCCTTGATATCGTCAAGAACCTGTGCGGTTACGCTCGGACCGTGCTTTTTGATGGTACGGTCAACGATCTGACCAAGCTGTTTTTTCTTGGTCGTGAAGTCGATTTCGAGCTTCAAAAGGTTTTCGGGCTTACTTCTATCAACGAAACCGAGGTCCTGCGGGATCGGAGCGTTGAAGATAAGACGTCCGAGAGTAGCATCGATCATACCTGTATGAACGACGCCGTCAATCTCCTTGGAAACGCGAACCTTGATGGGCGCGTGGATACCGAGAAGACCGTTTGCGTATGCCATCATTGCTTCGTCGAAGTCGCGGAATACGCTTCCCTCACCAATTTCGCCTGCGCGGTCAATGGTAAGGTAGTAAGAACCAAGCACCATATCCTGAGAAGGAACGGTTACGGCTTTACCGTCCACAGGCTTCAAGAAGTTGTTTGCGGAAAGCATAAGGAATCTTGCTTCCGCCTGTGCTTCGTTGGAAAGCGGAACGTGAACAGGCATCTGGTCGCCGTCGAAGTCGGCGTTGAACGCGGTACATACGAGAGGATGGAGCTTGATCGCTCTGCCTTCTACGAGTACGGGTTCGAATGCCTGAATGGAAAGACGGTGAAGAGTAGGCGCACGGTTAAGAAGAACGGGGTGATCCTTGATCACGTTTTCAAGTGCATCCCAAACCTCAGCACTTGCCTTGTCTACTTTCTTCTTTGCGTCTTTGATATTGGATGCGTTCTGTGTTTCCACAAGACGCTTCATAACGAACGGTTTGAAAAGTTCGAGTGCCATTTCCTTCGGAAGACCGCACTGATAGATCTTCAGTGTCGGACCTACGACGATAACGGAACGGCCGGAATAGTCAACACGCTTACCGAGAAGGTTCTGACGGAAACGGCCCTGTTTACCGCGGAGCGACTCGGAAAGAGACTTGAGCGGACGATTGGAGGAGCCTGTTACGGGCTTACCATGTCTGCCGTTATCGATGAGCGCGTCAACCGCTTCCTGAAGCATTCTCTTTTCGTTCTTGATGATGATATCGGGAGCGTAAAGTTCAAGAAGCTTCTTGAGACGGTTGTTACGGTTGATAACGCGGCGATAGAGGTCGTTCAGGTCAGAGGTAGCAAATCTACCGCCATCGAGCTGAACCATCGCACGAAGATCCGGAGGAATGACCGGAAGTACGTCGAGGACCATCCATTCGGGGTTGTTGCCGGATTTGCGGAAAGCTTCCACAACCTCAAGGCGCTTGATGATACGAAGCTTCTTCTGGCCGCTTGCGGTCTCGAGCTCAGTCTTGAGCTGTTCGGAAAGCTTTTCGATATCGAGATCGTGGAGAAGCTCCTTGATTGCTTCGGAGCCCATACCCACGCGGAAATCATCCTCGTATTTTTCATACATCTGATGATATTCTGTTTCTGTCAGCATCTGCTTCTTTTCAAGGGGTGTGTTACCCGGATCAAGAACGATGTACTGACCGAAATAAATTACTTTTTCGAGAAGTCTCGGGGAAATATCAAGGAGAAGACCCATACGGGAGGGTGTCGCCTTGAAATACCAAATGTGCGCCACGGGAGCTGCAAGCTCGATGTGGCCCATACGTTCACGGCGGACCTTCTTGGTGGTAACTTCTACACCACATTTTTCACAGGTCTTGCCCTTGTAACGTACTCTTTTATATTTACCGCACGCACATTCCCAGTCCTTGGTCGGACCAAAGATCTTTTCGCAGAAAAGACCGTCGCGTTCGGGGCGGAGTGTACGGTAGTTGATGGTCTCGGGCTTTGTAACCTCGCCAAAAGACCAGCTTCTTATCATTTCGGGAGATGCCAGGCCAATCTTGATTGAATCAAAAACATTCTTACCCATCTTATCTCTCCTCCAATATTATTCTTCGTCGCCGAAGTCTTCGTCTTCGTCGTCGTAATAGAAATCGTCTTCGTCATCAACGTTTTCGAAATCTTCTGCGATCTCGTCTTCGTCAACGAGTGTGTAGTTGTCTTCATCGCCATCTTCGAGGACGGTCGGACCGACATCGTCAGCGGAAACGTAGCCCTTATCATCGTCAAGAAGATCTTCGCCGATGGAAGAAAGCTCGATTTCCTGTGCGTCCTCGTCGAGAACGCGAATATCAAGACCGAGACCCTGAAGTTCCTTAACAAGCACGCGGAAGGATTCGGGAACACCCGGAGTCGGGATATTCTGACCCTTGACGATCGCTTCGTAAGTCTTCACACGTCCGGTTACGTCGTCGGACTTAACAGTCAGGATCTCCTGAAGTGTATAAGCCGCGCCGTATGCTTCAAGCGCCCAAACTTCCATTTCACCGAAACGCTGACCGCCAAACTGCGCTTTACCGCCGAGAGGCTGCTGTGTTACGAGAGAGTAAGGACCAACGCTTCGAGCGTGGATCTTATCGTCAACGAGGTGATGGAGCTTAAGGTAGTACATGATACCGACGGTTACGGGGTTATCAAAGGGTTCGCCCGTTCTGCCGTCGAAAAGGATTCTCTTACCGTCAACGGTCTTGAGCTTCTTTTCTTCGATCTTCTGTGCCACCCACGCTTTGTTGGAAAGCTTATCGTCGCCGAGAAGCTCATAGCGTTTTTCGCCTGTTTCCTCGTCAACGATCTCTTCGTAGAATTTCTTACCTACGAGTGCTTCACCGCGAAGAACGGGTCTGTAAAGACCTGCCTCGGTGAGCATTTCTGTGATATCGCTTTCTTTCGCGCCGTCGAACGCAGGAGTCATGACCTTAAAGCCAAGCTCTCTTGCGGCAATACCGAGGTGCACCTCAAGCACCTGACCGATGTTCATTCGGGAAGGTACGCCGAGGGGGTTCAAAACGATATCGAGCGGTGTGCCGTCTTCAAGGAACGGCATATCTTCGGGTGCCATGATACGAGATACGACACCTTTGTTACCGTGGCGGCCCGCCATTTTGTCGCCGACGGAGATCTTACGCTTCTGTGCGATATAAACGCGGACAGACATATTGACGCCTGTCGGCAGTTCATCGGAGTTTTCACGGGAGAAGACGCGAACGTCAACAACCGTACCCGATTCACCGTGAGGGAGACGGAGAGAGGTGTCGCGGACTTCTCTTGCCTTTTCGCCGAAGATCGCGCGGAGAAGTCTTTCTTCCGCTGTGAGCTCGGTTTCGCCCTTGGGTGTTACCTTACCAACGAGGATATCGCCGGCGTGTACTTCCGTACCGTTGCGGATGATACCGTTTTCGTCGAGGTCTTTCAGCGCATCGTCGCCGCAGTTCGGAATTTCGCGGGTGATCTCTTCCGGTCCGAGCTTGGTGTCGCGCGCTTCGAGTGTATATTCTTCAATATGAATGGAGGTATAAACGTCCTTACGAACGAGGTTTTCGTTGAGAAGGACCGCGTCTTCGTAGTTGTAACCTTCCCATGTCATAAAGCCGATAAGAGCATTCTTACCGAGTGCAACTTCACCGTTGCTGGTTGCGGGACCGTCAGCGAGAACGTCGCCTTTTTCCACGCGCATACCAACGTCCACGATGGGATGCTGGTTGATACAGTTACCCTGGTTCGAGCGTTTGAACTTCAAAAGCTCGTAGGTCTGATTGCGGCCGCTATCCTCTGTTACGACGATCTTGTCTGCGGAAACGCTCTTTACGTAACCTGCTTCTTTGGCAAGAACGCAAACACCGGAGTCGATCGCAGCCTTATATTCCATACCCGTACCAACGATCGGAGAGTCGGTTACGAGAAGCGGAACAGCCTGCTTCTGCATGTTGGAGCCCATGAGCGCACGGGAGTTGTCGTCGTTTTCAAGGAAGGGGATGAAGCCCGTTGCAACGGAAATAACCATTTTCGGCGAAACGTCGATATAGTCGGGACGGGATGCATCAACTTCAACGATTTCAGCGCGGTCGCGCGCAAGAACGCGTTTGTTGATAAAGCGTCCGTTTTCATCCACGGGCTCGTTTGCCTGCGCGACAACGTAATTATCTTCCATGTCGGCAGTCATATATTCAACGATATCGGTAACACAGCCTGTCTCCTTATCGATCTTGCGGTAAGGCGCTTCGATGAAGCCGTAATCGTTGATCTTAGCATAGGTTGCAAGGTAAGAGATAAGACCGATGTTCGGACCTTCAGGAGTTTCGATCGGGCAGATACGGCCGTAATGGGTGTAGTGTACGTCTCGAACCTCGAAGGATGCACGGTCTCTGGAAAGACCGCCGGGACCGAGCGCGGAAAGACGGCGCTTATGCGTAAGCTCTGCCAAGGGGTTGTTCTGGTCCATGAACTGGGAAAGCGGAGAGGAACCGAAGAACTCACGGATAGCCGCAACGATAGGACGGATATTGATGAGCGCCTGCGGTGTCAAGGAATCCGCATCCTGGATGGTCATTCTTTCCTTGATGATTTTGTCCATACGGGAGAAACCGATACGGAGCTGGTTCTGGATAAGCTCACCCACTGCACGAACACGGCGGTTTCCGAGGTGGTCGATGTCATCGGGCGTACCGACACCGTGGGAGAGACAGATAAGATAGTTGATGGACGCATAGATATCGTCCTTGGTAATGTGCTTGGGAGAAAGCTCTGCAGCACGGTCGCGTGCAATGCGCTTCACAGCATCAAAGTCGCCGCCGACTTCTTCCACGATCTGAAGAAGAAGATTGAGCTTCACCTTTTCGTTGATGCCGATCTCCTTGAGATCGATGCCGAGAACCTTTTCGGGGTCAACCATGCCGTTGCCGAAGACCTTCATATCTTTTTCTTCGGTGATATAAACGTATGCTTCGTTTACACCCGCATTTTCGATCACCATCGCTTCGTCAAAGGTAAGAGTCTTTCCTGCTTCGAAAAGGATCTCACCGGTGATGGGGCTGATAACGGGACGGGAAAGGGTCTTGCCGGAAAGTCTTCTGCCGAGAGCAACCTTCTTATCGAATTTGTAGCGGCCTACGGTGCCGAGGTCGTAACGCTTGGGATCGAAGAAAAGGTTGTTGAGAAGGATCTGCGCAGATTCTACGAGCGGAGGCTCGCCGGGGCGCAGCTTTTTATAAATTTCTTTGAGAGATTCTTCGTAAGCGGTGGTGCCGTTCTTTTCTGCTTCCGCCTGCATACCGTCCTTTTCAAGGGTGGTAACGATCTTGATGTCATCGCCGAAGAGGGCGCGGACGTCAGTGGAGGTGGAAACGGATTCTTCCAAAGCACGGATCAGAACCGTTACGGGAATTTTTCTGTTTTTATCGATACGAACGTAGAAAACGTCGTTCATATCGGTTTCATATTCAAGCCATGCACCGCGGTAAGGGATGATCTGAGCGGTCTGCATGCTCTTGCCTGTTTTGTCCATAGCGGATGTATAGTACATACCGGGAGAACGAACGAGCTGAGATACAGCAACACGTTCCGCACCGTTGATAACAAAGGTACCGGTTTCGGTCATGAGCGGGAAATCGCCCATAAAGATGTCCTGCTGTTTTACTTCGCCTGTTGCGTTATTGGTAAGGCGCACGGTTACACGCAAAGGAGCGGCATAGTTCACGTCGCGTTCCTTGCATTCTTCGACGGGATATTTCGGGGTCGGGTCGATCGAAAAACCTACGAATTCGATTGCGAGATTACCCGAATAGTCAACGATCGGGGAAACATCCTGCAAAACTTCGGTGATTCCCTTCTCGAGAAGCCATTTGTACGATTTTTTCTGAACCTCAAGAAGGTCAGGCATTTGCAAAATTTCGTCAACTTTCGCAAAGCTCATTCGTACGTTTTTGCCAAGCTGCTGGGGTTTGATCCTCATAAAATCACTCCAATTCTAATTTTAAGCTCGCCTTTACTTTCTGGGAAATATGTTGATTTTTCCATAGCCTGCAATATTGCCGAGTTTTTTCTCGAAATTGCTCTCACAGCCCGATTCCGGAAAAACCTTTTTGAAAAATAGCAATAATACAAGCATTGTAATGCAATTTATAAGTATATCACCGCTTTGTCAATATGTCAAGAAGTTTACAAAAAATATTTTCAGAAAATGCGTATATTTTTCATTTTCCCCAGCACAGCAAAACACCGACGGTTTTTCCGTCGGTGTTTTACTTATTTTTGCGGTTGCTTTCTCCGCTTCAGATATGCGTCAATCGCAGGTCTGTTCGGCAGAAAAATATCCACGGGAAAGGCATCGATATCAAAAAATTTCAAATCGTCCACTTCCCCTTCCTGACATTTGAGCGTTCCCGTATACCGTCTGCAAATATAAACGACGTCTACGTTGGAAACCTCATCGCCGTTTGGATAAATAAAGTGCATCTCCTTGCCCGAAAAAACGCCCAAAAGCGTCAAATCTTCGGCAAGAAGTCCCGTTTCCTCAAAAAGTTCGCGTTTTGCCGTTTCTTCGACCGATTCGTCGATTTCGACAGAACCGCCTGCATATGCCCACGAGCCGTTATCGCGGCGCTTCTGCAAAAGCACACGACCGCAAGCATCCTCAACGATGACGCTTGCTCCGACCTGCAAAAGCGTTCTGTGTCCGACGATTTTTCGGAGGTCCATGATATAACTTGACATAAACGATTCCTTTCTGATATTTGATACAGGTTACGCCATCTTTTCTGCGAGCTTTGCACCGCCGATGACGTGGAAATGCAAATGCTTTACAGTCTGACAAGCATCGTCTCCGCAGTTGGAAATGACGCGGTAGCCGTTTTCAAGACCGCAGAGCTTTGCGATCTTCGGGATGTTTTGGAAAATATGCGCTACGATCGCGCTGTTTTCCTCCGTGATCTCATCCACGCAAGCGATATGCTCCTTGGGGATCACAAGAACGTGAACGGGAGCCTGAGGGTTGATATCCTTAAACGCAAAGATCTTTTCATCCTCATAAACCTTTGCCGAGGGGATCTCACCCGCAATGATTTTACAAAAAAGGCAATTCATACGATAACTTCCTTTCTGATTCCTTTATGATATTGTCCGCCGTAAAAACGGCGGACAAGGGTATCCTGTATTAAAGAAGAGATTTCACGATTTCGGGAAGCGCCGCAAACGCTTCGCCAAGCTTTTCGGGATTCTTTGCACCTGCGGTTGCACTGTCGGGACGGCCGCCGCCGCCACCGCCAACGATCTTCGCAAGCTCCTTGAGAACTGCGGGCGCCTTGATGCCCTTTGCGAGAACGTCCTTACCGCATACGCAAGCAAGTGTAAGCTTGCCGTCAACGAGAGAGGAAACGACCGCGATCATATCGGCGTACTTAGACTTGATATCGTCGCCGAGGGTACGAACTGCCGCCACGGGAAGCTCAGTCTCCATCGTCGCAACGCGAATACCGTCAACGTTTACTGCGGAGGAGATCATTGCTTCTGCCTTTGCAGATGCAAGCTTTGCAGATGCGGATTCGAGCTCACGCTTGCAAGCCTTGAGGTCATCGGAAAGTGCCGTAATTCTTGCGGGAACGTCATCGGGTGTGCCCGCCTTGGTAAGCTTCATCGCGGAAGCGATGAGCGCTTCTCTTCTGCCGAGATATTCGTAAGCATTGAGACCCGTAACGGCTGTGATACGTCTCGTGCCTGCCGCAACGGAGCTTTCAGATGTGATCTTGAAAAGACCGACCTTTGCGGTATTGTCGATATGCGTACCGCCGCAAAGCTCAGCGGAGAAATCACCCATCTTGACAACGCGGACGATATTACCGTATTTTTCACCGAAGAGTGCGATCGCACCGGATTTTCTTGCGGTTTCGATGTCGGTTTCAAATACGTCAACAGCGATGCCTTCGAGGATCTTTTCGTTTACGAGAAGTTCGACCTTTGCAAGTTCTTCGGGCGTAACTGCCGCAAAGTGAGTAAAGTCGAAACGCGCTTCTTTTTCATCCACGTAAGAGCCTGCCTGGTGGATATGATCACCGAGAACAAGACGGAGAGCCGCATCGAGAAGGTGAACGGAGGAGTGGTTTCTCATGATCGCCGCACGGCGGGAAGCGTTTACCTTGAGGGTAACGGTATCGCCGACGGAGAAAGAACCACTTTCAATTTGACAGATGTGCATATACACACCATCATTTTTCTTGGTGTCGGTAACGACAGCCTTGCCGTTTGCGCCAACGATCTCACCGATATCGCCGACCTGACCGCCGCCTTCACCATAGAAAGGTGTGCAGTCTGTGATGATAACCGCGTTTTCGCTTGCGATTTCAACAAGCGCATCGGTCTCGCCATCGATGATCGCAACGATCTTGCCTGTGGATTCGGTTTCGGTGTAACCTGTGAAGACGGTCTTAACAGAGGTATCCACGAGAGATTTCATGCTGTCATCCCAACCGCTGATATTGCCTCTTGCGGCACGTGCGCGCTGCTTCTGTGCGAGAAGGTTTTCTTCAAAGCCCTTTTCGTCGATGCCAAGGCCGTTTTCTTCTGCGATTTCGCGTGTAAGGTCGATCGGGAAGCCGTAGGTATCGGAAAGCTTGAATACGTCAGCGCCGTCAAGCTCAGTCTTGCCGTTTTCCTTTGCGTCAGCCATGAGCTTATCAAGAAGGTTCATGCCGGATTCCACCGTTGCATTGAAGCGTTCTTCTTCCATGCGAACGATCTTCTGAATATAATCGAGCTTTTCGGTGAGTTCTGCATATGCAGGATAGTTTTCTTTTGCAACAACGCCCATGATCTCATAGAGGAATGCGCCTTTGATGCCAAGGATTCTACCATGACGGAGCGCACGGCGCATGAGTCGGCGGAGAACGTAACCGCGACCTTCATTGGAGGGCATAACGCCGTCCGCGATGAGGAACGCAGATGCACGGGAGTGGTCAGCGATGATACGGAGAGAAACGTCTGCTTTTTCGTTCGTCTTGTAAGCAATGCCTGCCTTTTCGCTGATCGCCTTGATGATATTGGCAATGGTATCGACCTCGAACATATTGTCAACGCCCTGCATGACGCAAGCGAGACGTTCAAGACCCATACCGGTATCGATATTTTTGTTTGCAAGCTCAGTGTAGTTGCCTTGTCCGTCGTTATTGAACTGAGAGAATACGTTGTTCCAGATCTCCATGTAACGGTCGCAATCGCAACCGGGACGGCAATCGGGACTGCCGCAGCCGTACTTTTCGCCGCGGTCAAAGTAGATCTCGGAGCAAGGACCACAGGGACCGGAGCCGTGTTCCCAGAAGTTGTCCGCTTTGCCGAGACGGACGATGTGGTCTTCTCTTACGCCGATCTTGTTTTTCCAGATGTCGTAAGCCTCGTCGTCATGCTCGTAAACGGAAGGCCAAAGAAGGTCTGCGGGGATCTCAAGGACCTTGGTGAGAAATTCCCATGCCCATTCGAGTGCTTCTTCCTTGAAATAATCACCGAAGGAGAAGTTACCGAGCATTTCAAAAAATGTACCGTGGCGTGCGGTCAGACCTACGTGCTCGATATCGTTCGTACGGATACATTTCTGGCAGGTTGCCATACGGCGGCGCGGAGGTTCTTCTTCGCCCGTGAAATATTTTTTGAGAGGAGCCATACCTGCAACGATGAGGAGCAAAGATTTGTCGCTTTCGGGAACGAGAGAATAACTTTTGCGGGAAAGATGATCCTTGGATTCAAAGAATTTCAGGAATTTTTCGCGCAAATCATTAAGAGATGTCCATTCCATAATATTTTTCTTCCTTTTATATTGAGATTTATTTTTTCATAATTAAAAATATATTCAATATTCATTATAATAATATTCGAAATAAAAGTCAATACGATTTTTCAGAAAAAGATAACGGACGATTCAAAAATCGTCCGTTGTTGACATTTATATTTTCAAAAGCTTTGCATAAGTTGCCATCAGCTTTTTCGTACCCGCTTTGTCAAATGCAACCTCATAAAGCACATCCGCGCCCATTTCACGAACGGAAAGCACCGTACCTTCGCCAAACATATAATGCTTGACTCGATCACCCGCAACAAAGCTTTCGACCTTTTTGGTCTTACCAACCTCACTCGTAAGAGAAGATTTCGCGGTAAATTCATTGGAAAGAGAGAACTTCTTGGTCTTTTCGCCGAACTCTGTGCGATATTTCGGCTTCTGTTCCAAAACCTCCTCCACCTTATATTCTTCCCCGATCTCATCGAGAAAACGGGATTTCGGATTATAAAGCGTTTTACCGTAAAGCAAGCGTTCCTTTGCACAAAGCGCATAGACGCGCTGCTCTGCTCGTGTCAGCGCAACGTAAGCAAGACGGCGTTCTTCTTCAAGCTCTTCCTTGATGAGCGCAGACTGCTGGCTCGGGAAAACGCCCTCTTCCATACCGGGCAGGAATACCACAGGGAATTCCAATCCCTTTGCACTGTGGATGGTCATAAGAACGACCGCTTCCGAGGTTGCGTCATAATTATCGATATCCGAAACGAGTGCCACTTCTTCGAGAAATCCGCGAAGCGTTGCATCTGCATGAGATTCTTCATATTCCATCGCCACGGAAATGATTTCCTGTACGTTCTCGCGGCGTTCGGTTCCCTCTCCGTTTTCTTCAGCCTGACGAAGCATATCGAGATAACCCGATTTTTCGATCGCCGCACGAACAACGTCGGAAAGCTTTTCCTTCTCCGCCATGCGCTGAAGACCGCGGATCAGAAAAACGAACATTTGGAACTTGCCCTGCGCCTTGGCGATCATCGGATACTTGGAGGCGTTTTCCATCACGTCAAAAATGGACGTGCCGTGATCCTCCGCAATACGGCGCACAGACGTCATCGTCGCCTCACCAATCTTGCGCTTGGGCTCGTTGATGATACGCTCCAAGCGAAGATTGTCGTTCGGATTGTTGACAACGTTCAAATAAGCAAAGATATCTCTGACTTCTTTTCTGTCAAAGAAGCGATGGCCACCGATCACACGATACGGCAAGCCGCTTTTTGCCAAAACCGCTTCGAGTGCATTCGACTGCGCATTGGTGCGATACAAAACGGCGAAATCACCGTATTTTTTCTTTTCGCGGATCATGAGCTCCAAGATCTTGTTGGCAACAAATCGCGCTTCATCATTCTGCGTTTCAAACTGTTTGACAAGAATCTTTTTGCCTTCATCGCGACTCGTCCAAAGCTCCTTGCCTCGTCTGCCGAAGTTATTGCGGATCACGGAGTTTGCCGCGTTCAGAATGTTGGCTGTAGAACGATAGTTCTCTTCAAGCTTGATGATTCTCGTATCGGGAACGCGCTCATCAAAATGAAGAATGTTTTCGATCGTTGCACCGCGGAATTTATAGATGCTCTGGTCATCATCACCGACGACCATGAGATTTTGATGTCCACCGGAAAGAAGGAGCGCAAGCTCAAACTGTGCGCGGTTGGTATCCTGAAATTCATCAATGAGAACATAGCGGAACTTCTTTTGATAATTCGTTCTCGCGATCTCGCTTCTGCGAAGAAGCGTTACGGTCCTCATGATGATATCGTCAAAGTCAACGGCATTTGCCTCGTGCAGCTTGCTCTGATAAAGCGTGTAGACCGAGGAGATCTGCTGAAGCTTATGATCGTTGCCCACCTCCGCATCAAAATCATGCGGTGTCATGAGTTCATTTTTTGCCATGCTGATACGGTTCATGATCTGCTTTGCAGAGATTACCTTTTCATCTACGCTGAGCTGCTTCATGCAGTCCGTAACGAGCTTTTTGGTATCATCCGTATCGTAAATGGTGAAATTCGAACGAAGACCTGCATCGTCCGCATATGCACGCAAAATTCTCAGACACATCGAATGAAACGTGCCGCACCAAAGATCTGCGGCGCTCGGACCGATCAACTTTTCAAGACGGGTCTTCATTTCGTTTGCCGCCTTATTGGTAAACGTAATAGCAAGGACATTCCAAGGCGCTACGCGCTGTTCGGCTCTGGGCGCAAAGGAATCCAATAAAAGTTCAATATCTTCCGCCGATGCTTCTACCGCTTTTTCAAGCTCCGCTACCGTTTCCTCATCCAAGGATGCCGGTACAGCATCAGAAAAATAAGCGTCCCCATATTTCAGTATGTAAGCAATGCGATTGACGAGCAATGTTGTTTTACCGGTACCCGCCCCCGCGAGCACCAAAAGAGGACCATGAACGGTGTAAACTGCTTCTCGCTGTTTTTCATTCAGAAAACCGTATTTTCGATCAAAAAGGGCTTTCTTCGCCGCAAGGTAACGACCTGCAAGCGTTTCTTTGGCTTGATTCGACATATTCATACCTTCCATTTTCTTACTTTAAGCGTTGAATCCATCTGTTTTTTTATATCAAATTGATTCTGCAATTATTTTTATTATACACCAAAAACGAAAAAGAATCAAGGAAAAATCAAAAAAAATCAAAGCTTTTATATAAAAAGGAATGTTTTGTCGAGTTTCATATGTTTTTGTATACAAACGCTTTGACTTTTGGACAAAATATGTTATACTGTTGTTTAGTATACATTTTATCAAAAAGTAGACATTCTGCAGTTATTGGGGAAAATAAACTCGCAGTTGGATAAACGAAATCGATTTTTAGTCTACTCTCATGATGTAGCGGTATAAATTCAAAAATTCATGAAAGCAGAGGTAAGTAAAATGGCTCTCTATCAATACGTTTTCAAAAACGATTACGACAAGAGCTTCAAGGTAAAAGATAAAGAATTCTTTTGTTATTCGAAGCGAGCGCTCAGACAAATGTATTTCGACGCCAGCGATTATAAGATCGTCGGCGAGACCTTGAAAAAACCGAAGGATGCCGACGGCATCGTGGGAACGCTAGATATGGGTGGCAACACCACACTCGATATCTTCATGCGAGGAACACACAAAAGACGTTTTTATACCCGAGAAGGCTATATTTGCGTTGCACGCCATACATACGTGTGCCTCTTGCGAAAAAGATTCTTCTTCTAAAACAAAGAACCGTGGAAAATCCACGGTTCTTTTTCATAACAAAGCAAAAGATCCCGCGGCTTATCACCGCGGGATCTTGATTTACAAATTAGAAGCTACTTTTTTTCTTGCCCTTCACCATGAAGATGCAGATAGCAGCGCCTGCGATCACAACGGTTACGATGGTAACAACGATCGGGATCACAAGGTTAGGAGAAGCTTCCTCGCCTTTTACAACGAAGATCACTTCAGCGCCGGAAAGTTCTGCGCCGGGGATGATGACCTCGCCGTCATCTCTTTCGAAATTATTGATCGGATAGAAGCTGTTACCGACAAGGCGGAGTACAGAGATCTCATAATTTTCAAGAAGAGGATCGGTTGCAATGGTAAGCTCCATAGAATCATTTACGGAAGCTGCCTCGCCATCCACAAGCACCTTGAAGGTGTATGCCTTGTAGAAATCGAGATACTGCTTATAGTAAGCTTCGGTTTCCATGCTCGGAACGCCGAGTTCAAAGGTGTAATTCTTTGCCGCTTCTGTACCGGTAAGCACGAGAGCGCCGGATGCGGAAGACAATGTCTTTACGGTACCGTCCTTCACGGTCTTGATCGTTTCTCTGTAACCGCAAACACCACAAGTCTTTGTGGAGAACTTGCCGTCAACAACAGCATCGCCGAGAACATGACCGGTGCAAGCGTCTGTTTCGGTCTGAACGAAGTTACAAAGTTCACAAGTGCGGGACTTTTCACCGTCTGTTACGCAAGTTTTCGCAACAACAGTTTCCCATTCGCCGAACTTATGGTTATCCGCAATGGGATTTATAGTTCTGCTATCGGTTGCATTGCAAACTGCACAGGTGCGAGTTTCAACACCGGGAGCCACACAAGTAGCTGCAGTTGTTGTGGTCCATGCGCCATAGGTATGAGTGCTCATAGGGATCGGCTGTGTTTGAGTCTGATTGCAAAGCGAGCAAACGCGAACCTCTGTACCGTTGGATACGCAGGATGCAGGAACAGTGGTAACCCAACTGCCGTAGTTGTGTCCCGAGCCGGTAACAGGGCGAGTCTCAGTTGCATTACATCTGGAGCAGTAATGCGCTTCCACACCATCCTTGATACAAGTAGCAGCCGTTACGGTCTGCCATTCACCGTAATCATGACCGAGTGCGGGAATGGTTTCGGTAACCTTCTGCTTACATACGAAGCAAGTACTGGTCTTAACACCGGCTGTTGTACATGTTGCAGCAGTGGTGATGGTGCTGGAGGTAAATTTATGGTCTGCAAGAGGAAGTTCTCTTTCTTCAACCTGCTTACATTCGGGGCACTGGTAACGAGCCACGCCCTTGTTGGTACAAGTGGATTCGCTGACAACAGCGATCTGAACATATTTTTCTGCGTCATGAGGGCACTGATTTGTTGCGATCTCTACTTCTTTGCAGACTTTGCACTCATAATAATAAACGCCATTCAAAAGAATTCTTTCGCCAAATGTGTGAGCGAGCTTCGGAATCGAGCTATTGATCAAAGTGCCGCATTCATTGCATTTGAAGAAGCCATAGCCCGCAGCCTTACAGGTCGGTGCCTGATAGCCGTAAAGAGCCTGATTGAAAGGCTTGGTGAAATCGAGGTCGTGGTCAGTGGGAAGAATCGGTTCTGTGCCGAGAACGAAATTACAAGAAGCGCAGTAGCGTTCCTTTTCGCCGGCTTTTTGACAAGTTGCTTCCTTGGTTACGCGGTACTGAACGTTCGCATGATTACAAATGTAAGCAATATAAGTGGAAGAAGAGGGATCCATTCGAACGGTTGTACCATCTTCCGCAACAACGTAACCGCTTACGTTGATCTGCGCCTGGCGAAGCCAAGAATAGTTCTTCACATATTCCGCATCAACAGGATACTCAAGAACAACGTAACCAGTTTGCGTGAAGCCGGGATCGTTATCGTCAAGGGTAACGGAAAACTGTACCGAAGAAGATGCGCCGGATGTAGGCTTCGGGGTCGTTGTCGTAACACTTGCGCTTCTGAAGTCAACGCCAAAAACGCTTCCTGTCAAAACAGAAGGTTTGCCGAGCACATAATAAGGTGCCGTGATTGTAAGTACACCGGATCTACCCTTGCTGAGCGATTCGGAATCGATTGTGATCGTAACACGCAAGGTGTTGGTAAGTTCGCTATAAGACGTATAGGTTGCAGTCGATTTTCTGTTAATATACAAATATTCCTGAATAAGGTCATCATCCACAGCCTTAACAACATGGTTATGGCCATGATCGTGGCTTTCGTCATGGCAATCAAGATCCGCAAAGCCGTATGTACCGAAGCACGCAATGCAAAGCGCGAAAGCCATCAAAAACGCTACAATTTTTTTCATAAAATTCCTCCGTTTTTACATTTTGCTGCGGAGCGTTCCGCACGATTTTCAAAACTGTTCTTCTTGCCGAAAGTATCACCTCTACGGAAAACGCCTTATGCACCGGTCTCCCGTTTTTCCGGAAGCGAAGGCAAGATTTCAGAGTCAAAAGCATACGAGGCTTCTCAAGTGCCCCGCAGGAACGCATTTGGCATAGAACTTTCATTCAAAAAGCAAAAAATTTCCGAATAAACGCTATTCGGAAAACAGTTCTCTTTCATATTATAACTTTTTTTGTATATTTGTCAAGGCGTTTCGGACATCTTTTTCATTTTCGATATAAAATCGCCATGTTTTTTGTGAAAATCCGCAAAAGAGTGCCGTATTTTTTCATCCAAACACATCCATACGCACAAAAAACGCGCCTGCAGACAACAAAACTTAATCAATTCTTAAACTTTCTTTTGAACGGCACTTCGCCTATAAAATCAAAAAATTCAGTAAAAATCCTCCTTATAATTATATTTTCCTCTTGCAATAAACGGATTTTTGTGATATCATATTTTAGTAATCAAGAAAAATCCCCCATTTCAAGCAAATGGATCAAACAAAATACAAGAAACAAGAAAGGACATCCTATGAACGATAGAGAAAAAAACTCTCAGGGCTATACATATAACCGCAGCAACGTTCAGCATTCCGCACAGAATGTAAACAGAACCCCTGCACCTCGCCCTGCCCCCGGCGCAAGACCGCCGCAAAGAAAAAAGAAGAAAAAGCTGTATTTCAAGCCGAACAAGGAAGGTATGCAGGCGCTTGTCATCCTGCTTCTTGTTGCAGCACTCATCATTACCCTGCTCGTCCTCACCATCAAGGGCATTGCAAACGCCATCGGCGGTCCCGAGGAGACAACGACGGGAGAATCGACCACGGAGCAGACGACCGCGCCGCCCGTTCTCGCAAAATGGTATGACGACTACGTAAAGCAGACCGTCTCCACAGCCGACGTTGCGGCGGGCGACCTCATCCTCGTCAATTTTGAAAACAAGTATGACCTTACCGACAGCATAAACTCCAAGCTCAGCGCACTTTACAGCACCACAGGCTACGGCAGCTACTTCGTTTTGAAGGAAGCCGACATGAAGATCCGCCGCGACATCATGACAAGCCTTCGTGAAATGATCACCGACCTCGTGAACGCAAGCCCTTCTCTCGGCACGACCAAGGAGCATGACCGCGTCATCATCGTCAGCGGCTATCGCTCTACGGAGTATCAGCAGGGTCTTTATGATAAGCAGGTGGTCGACAATTACGTTGCCATTCCCGGACATAGTGAGCACCATACCGGTCTTGCCGTTGACCTCAAGGTCTTCACCGCCGCACAGAAAACCATCGAATTCCGCGATGATGAGCAGGCGTGGATGGAAGCAAACTGTGCAGATTACGGCTTTATCGTCCGTTATGACGGCGCAAAGTTTGAGCTTACGGGCATTCTTGACGAAACATGGCATTTCCGTTATGTCGGCAAGCCCCATGCACAGTACATGACCGAAAACGGTCTCTGCCTTGAAGAATACCTCTTGCTTCTTAGCACCTCCTATAATATCGAGACCTGCGAAGCACCCCTCACTTACACCGTAGGCGAAGGCGAAGAAGCAACGGAATATGAGATCTATTATGTTCCCGCATCCCTCGATTCCATCACAGAGATCCCCGTCCCCAAGTCTGACAGTGTTTCTGATATCAGCATCTCCGGTGATAACTTGAGCGGCTTTATCGTAACCGTAACCAAATAACATCATCAAAATCCCGCCTATGCCCGTTTTCGGCACGGGCGGAATTTTCTTTTTCGGAAAGGAGAAGCCCATGAGCTCCGAAAACATATTCCATCGTTTTTCCCCTCTCGTGCAGGATTTCATCTATGCAGGCGGATGGGAGACATTGCGCCCCATTCAGATCGCCGCCGCCGAGGTCATCTTTGACACCAACGACAATCTGATTTTGTCCTCCGATACCGCATCGGGTAAGACGGAAGCGTCCTTCTTCCCCATCATCACGGAAATCGAAGGCTCGATGGCAGAATCGATTGAGGTGCTGTATATCGCACCGCTGAAAAGCTTGATCAACGACCAGTTTGAACGCATCGATATGCTTCTCCGTGATAGCGGTATCCCCGTTTTTCATTGGCATGGCGATGTCGCATCCTCACATAAAAACAAGCTCTTGAAGCGCCCTGCAGGGGTGCTCCAAATCACGCCCGAGTCTCTGGAAAGTATGCTGATGAACCGCCACAGCGATATATTTCGACTCTTCGGCGGACTTCGCTATGTCATCATCGATGAAATTCACACCTTGATGGGGGTAGACCGTGGCAATCAGATCCTCTGTCAGCTTGACCGTATCGCGGAGCTGATCGGCTATCATCCGCGCCGTATCGGACTTTCCGCCACGATCGGCGACCTTGAAAAAGCGAGAGAGTGGCTCACGGGAAACAGCGGCAGATACACGCAGATTCCCATGGTAAGCTCTCAAAAAAGCCGTATGCGCCTCGCCCTCGAGCATTTTTACATTCAAGACACCACGACTGACCGCGAGCTTTCCGCCGCAGAGCATCCCGAAAGTGCCGTCATGCTCGACGCAGGCTACGAATACGTTTACGACTGCGTAAAAGACAGAAAAAGCATCGTTTTTTCCAATTCGCGCGAGGAAACGGAATACGTTACCGCCACTCTGCGCCAGATCGCAGGAAACCGCGAGGACGAGGACGTTTTCTATATTCATCACGGCAATCTTTCCGCCGCCATCCGCGAAGAAGCGGAAGCCAAGCTCAAAGAAGCGCAAAAGTGCGTTGCCTGCGCCACGGTTACGCTTGAACTCGGCATCGACATCGGTAAGATTGAGCGCATCATGAACATCGGCGCGCCCAATACCGTCGCAAGCTTTCTCCAAAGACTCGGCAGAAGCGGACGAAAAACGGGCATCCCCGAAATGTTCATGGTCTTCCGCGAGGAAAAGCCCCTCCCCGATACGCCCCTGCCTCAGCTGATCCCATGGGAACTTATTCGAGGTATCGCGGTGGTTCAGCTTTATATCGAAGAAAAATTCATCGAGCCGCCGTCCATCAAAAAAATGCCCCTTTCGCTGATGTTCCAGCAAACGCTCAGCATCCTTGCCTCCTCGGGTGAAAATACAGCGAAACGCCTTGCAAGCAAGGTCCTGACCCTTTCTCCCTTTCAACACGTTGAAAAAGAAGTTTACCGCTCCTTGCTCGTTTCGATGATCAAAAACGATTATATCGAAATGACGGAAAACGGCGGTCTGATTTTGGGGCTTCGCGGCGAAAAACTGACGAAAAGCTTCAAATTTTACGCGGTTTTCAAGGATAGCGAGGATTATTCCGTGAAACACGAAAGCGAAGAGATCGGCACGATCTCCTCTCCCCCGCCCGTCGGCGACCGCTTTGCGCTTGCAGGCAGAGTTTGGGAGGTGGAGGAGCTTGACCTTTCGAGAAAGCTCATTTACGTGCATCCCGTTCCCGGTAAAATGCAAGTCGCATGGCCGGGAGAATACGGTGAGATCCACACCAAGATTCTCGAAATGATGCAAAAGATTCTCTCCTCCGACGTAGAATATCCCTATCTCAAATCGAACGCCAAGGAACGCCTTGCGGCGGCGCGCCGTGTCTTCAAAAACGCCAATATGGATCAAACAATGCTCGTTTCTCTCGGCGGAAACACACGCTGTCTGCTCCCTTGGCTCGGCACGCGCTCATTCCGCACGCTCCGCAAATATTTGCAAAAAAATGCCTCCTATTTCGGCATTTACGGGCTTGAATTTGACGGATGTTATTATATGACCTTCAAATGCGACAAAGACTCCGACGAGCTTTTGGAGATCATCAAGCACAAAATCACACACGATACCATCATTCCCATCGACCTTGTCGGCAAGGGCGAATGTCCTATTTTTGAAAAATATGATCCCTGTATCCCACCCGAGCTTCTCCGCGAGGCGTACGCCACGGATAAGCTCCGCACCGATGAAATGAAGCTTCGCTTTGCGGTGGATTGATTTCCGCCTTAGGCTCTCCCCACAGGAGAGCCTTTTTCGGCACAAGCAAAAAGGACAGGCAAAAGCCTGTCCTTTTTCATATACACTTTATTTTTTCTTATTGGTTGCTTTACCGAGAAGCCAAACGGCGCCGATGATAACACCTGTTACGGCAAAGATACTCAAATATGCCAACGCAGACTTGAGAAGCACTTCGGTAAACGGCATTTCGGTAACAACTTCAGCAGCTGCTGTGAGAAGCTTAGGCATAATATCCTCCTAAAAATTTTAGAATGTTACGGGTTGTCATCAACCGAAGAAGGTTAGGATAAGACCACCGGCAATAACGGATGCGATCTGACCGGAAACGTTGACACCGATGGAATGCATGAGAAGGAAGTTCTGGTCGTCTTCTTTGAGACCCATCTTATGAACGACACGCGCAGACATCGGGAATGCAGAGATACCTGCCGCACCGATCATGGGGTTGATCTTGGTCTTGGAGAAGAGATTGAGGAACTTCGCAAACATAACGCCGCCGAAGGTATCGAAAATGAAGCCGAAAAGACCGAGAGCGAGGATCATCAAAGTTTCGAGAACGAGGAACTTTTCTGCCTGCATCTGGAGTGCAACGGAGATACCAAGGAAGATGGTAACGAGGTTTGCGAGAACCTTCTGCGCGGTTTCGGAAAGGCTATCCAAAACGCCGCATTCACGGATCAGGTTACCGAACATAAGGAAGAAGACGAGAGATGCGCTGAGAGGAGCGACCATTGCCGCGATCATGGTGATGACGATCGGGAAAAGGATTCTCGTGGTCTTGGAAACCTCGCCCGGCTTATAGGGCATACGGATAAGACGTTCTTTCTTGGTGGTAAGAGCCTTGATTACAGGAGGCTGAATGATCGGCACGAGCGCCATATACGAGTACGCCGCAACGATGATCGCACCGCCGTATTGTGATTTGAGTGTATTGGCAACGAAGATTGCAGTCGGGCCGTCAGCCGCCGCAATAACGCCGATAGACGCCGCATCGTTGACAGGGAAACCGAACAAACCGTTCGCAAGCACGAGTGTGAAGAAGATACCAAACTGCGCTGCCGCACCGAAAAGGAGCAGCTTCGGGTTGGAAAGCAGAGGACCGAAGTCGATCATCGCACCGATACCGATGAAGAGAAGGAGCGGGAAAAGTTCGTTGGCAATACCTGCATTGAAGAGGGTCGTCAGCGGACCGTGTTCCGTAATCGCGTCAACCATCGGGATATTGACAAGAATCGTACCAAAGCCCATCGGAAGCAGAAGCGTCGGTTCCATTTCTTTCTTGATAGCAAGATAGATCAGAAGACCGCCGATGCACCACATAAAGACCTGTCCAAGGGTCAGCTGTGTAAAGCTTCCAAGCAAAGCGTTTACACTTTCGCGTAAAATGTCAAGCATCTTGAAAAACACCTTTCTGATGAAAAATTTTATATAAGAATATATTACCACATTATGAACAAGAAATCAACAATTTATGAAAAATAATTTTATGGGATTTACAAAAGCGAGGCTCACCACCTCGCTTTTCTCAAGTTATTTTTGATAAAAATTCGTTACTGCGCCGAAAAATGCATCGATATTTTCCCATTTTGCCATCGGCGGAATATCACAGCCCGAGGAAATGATGAAATTCGGATGCGCCTTGCATGTTTCAAGAAGCGTCTCCGTCGCCTTTGCGATCGATTCGGGCGTGCCGTTACGAAATTCACCGACAGGGTCAATATTGCCAAACACAGGCACGTCAGACGGCATCTTTTCGAGCATCGCCTTCATATCGACGGCATTGCCGAAATGATATGCCGCCGCGCCCGAGGAAACGATCCCCTCCGCAAGATTCAAGATCGCATCACCGCAGTTGTGATAGATCACAAGAAAATCATCTGTCTGCACAGCGTCTACGATCTTTTTCATATAGGGCGCGGCAAATTCCTCCATAAGAGAAGGAGAAAGAAGTCCCGCAAGCGGCTCTGCGACCATAACGCCACCTGCTCCCGTTTTCTTATAAGCATTCATATAATCAATAAGGAAAGAAGTTACCTTTTCCAGTACCGCATGCACCATATCGGGCTCTTCATAGCAAAGCACCATGATCTCCGAAACGTCGAGAAGTCTGCCTGCAAGGCTGTACGGACCGATGACTCCCGCAAAAACAGGTCTGTCCGTAATGAGCTTGCAAGCCTTTTCGATGGCTTCGATATAAAGCCCTGTCCGTCCTGCACCAACCGCGGGAATCTCCAAAGCCTCCGCGTCCTCTTCGCTTTCGATGATAGCGCCAACGATCGTCGGCACCTCGTGATCGCTCGTCTTGACCGTCGCGCCAAACGCTTCCGCCTCCACGGAAAGGTCCATCATGCTGACCGATGCCATGCTCGGTACGCGGTCTGCGATCATTTTCATGCCCTTTGCCTGCATATCGCTATCGGAGATCAGCTCCTTGACCGTAATTCCCAGTAATTGCACAGAAGGAAAAGAAAGAATCGGAAACGCTTTCTTTTCGTTCGAATTTTTTATAGTTTCAAGCCATGCTTTCATATTCATATCGGATCCTCGCACCTTTCAAAATGCATTTTTTCACAGTATAGCAAAGACTTTTTCAAAATGCAAGTATACCCTTTCGGATTTGCCCCATTTTACAAGGATTTCCCCATTTTTACAAAAGCAAGCACGATAAAACGAAACGATTCTCTCAAAAAATTATTGACACTTCCCCTTTTCTGTGTTACGATGAAAATAGAGATTCCAAACGCTTCAAAAATGGGAAAGGAAAGAAAATTTATGCTTTGGAAAACCATTTCTCATGATCGTTATACGGTGGAAATCGAAACACCAACGGTTTATGTAGATAACAAGGCACGCCGCCGAAGCGGTCATATGTCTCATGCCATGGCGGAGTTTGCGAAGGGTTGCTTCATCGATTTCAATTCCAATTGCTCTGCCGTCCTTTGGAACGGACATATGCCATACGGTTGGGTGGAGTATCGCATTTCGAAAGACGCAGGAAAAACCTACTCCGATATCCAAACGCTGCAATATTCGATGGATGAATTTTTGGACGGCGTTACCATGATATCCGTGGAAAAAGCGGTCGCTTGCGATGACGGCACCATCGTTGCGCTTTGTCTGCGCAATGACGGCACACACAAATACCGTTGTGAGCCTTGGGACACCCCCACCTTCATCACCTCGCGCGACGAGGGCAAAACATGGTCCGCGCCTCAAGTGTACTCTCCCTATCGAGGCAGAACCTACGATGCGTTCTATCACCAAGGCGTCATTTACGTGCTCCATCTCTGCAATGAGCATTTCACGGGGACCCTGCCCGAGCACGTCTACCGACTGTATAAGAGCTACGATAACGGCAAGACGTTTGAAGAAGCCTCCGTACTTCCCATCGACCCCATCGGTCGCGGCTACGGCTCGATCTTAATGGATGAAAACAACGTTCTCCACGGTTACGCCTATAATGTCAACGCGGAAGATCAAATGGACCACGCGGTCAGCTACGATTTCGGCAAAACATGGACGCTCCTTCCCCCCTGCTATTTGGCAAGGGGCATCCGCAATCCGCAGACGGCGCAGATCGACGGTATTTACGTTCTTCACGGCAGAGCAGGCGATCTCAAGGGCTTCGTTTTGTATACCTCCGAAAATGGTTCGGATTGGGATGACGGCTGTATGCTTATCGAAAAAGAAGGCGTTTCCGCTTATTATTCCAACAATTTGAATCTGACGGATGAAAAAGGCAATTTTCTTTTGATGCAATATTCCGATAGCTACGACGGCAACCGCGTCAACGTGATGCACGCAAACCTGAGAATAAAAAGAATTTAATAAATAATCATATAATGAAAGGATATTACTATGACTACAAGAAACGCATATCCCCGTCCCGAGCTTGTCCGTGAAAATTGGACAAATCTCTGCGGTGAGTGGGAATTTGAATTTGATTTCGGCAAAACCGGCAAGGCTCGCGACATTCAGAACAAGGCAAAGCTCGAACGCACCATCAACGTACCTTTCTGCCCCGAAAGCAAGCTTTCCGGCATCGAATACAAAGATTTCATCAATGCTTGTTGGTATCGTAAGACCATTAGCGTTGCACCGAAGGCAGGCGAACGCACCATTCTCAATTTTGAAGCGGCTTATTATACCACAGAAGTTTTCGTAAACGGCAAAATGATCGGCAAGCATAACGGCGGTTATACTCCTTTTTCTTTTGATATCACAGATGCCGTTGTTGCAGGCGAAAACAGCATCGCCGTTTACTGCGAAGGCGATGCACGCGACAAAAAGCAACCCTCCGGCAAGCAGAGCGACCGTTACGCGTCCTACGGCTGCTTCTATACCCGTTCCACAGGTATTTACGCGCCCGTATGGCTCGAAACCGTTCCCGCGACCTATCTCACCGCGATCAAGCTCGACCCCGACACGGATAACAGCCGTCTTTTCTGTGAGCTTACCCTTTCCGCATACGGTGAAAAGACCGTTACTCTCACCGCGAAGCTCGATGGCAAGACCGTCGGTACGGCAAGCGCGAAGACTACCATGAAGACCGCGAAAGCCGTCCTTGACCTCGATACCCTCTCTCTTTGGAGCATCGAAACACCTACGCTTTACGACCTTGAGATCAAGATCGAAAGCGAAAACGGCATCGATACCGTCAAATCCTACTTTGGCATGAGAAAGATCGAGCTTGATAAGATGTGTCTGCTCATCAACGGCAAGCGCGTTTTCCAGCGTCTCGTCCTTGACCAGGGCTATTATCCCGAGGGTGTTTATACCGCTCCCGACGACGACGCTTTTGCAAAGGATATCAAGCTTTCTCAGCGTATCGGCTTTAACGGCGCAAGACTTCACGAAAGAGTATTTGAACGCCGTTTCCTCTATGAAGCAGACAGACTCGGCTATCTCGTTTGGGGCGAATATCCCAACTGGGGCTTTGATTACACAAATGACGCCAACACCTACATCTATCTCAGAGAATGGACCGAATCCATGGCGCGTGATTATAACCACCCTGCCCTTATCGGTTGGTGTCCCTTCAATGAAACATGGGATATCGACGGCAATGAGCAGTCCAAGGAAATGCTCCGCACCATCTATGAAGAAACCAAGCGTCTTGACCCTGTTCGTCCTTGCATCGATACCAGCGGCAACTTCCATGTTGTAACGGATATTTACGATATCCACGACTACAACCAGAGTCCGGAAGCATTCCAAAAACGTTACTCTGCGATGACCGAAACCGAAGTTTTCGAGAATATGAACAAAGCGAAAAAGCGTCAGCAATACGAGGGTCAGCCTTATTTCATCAGCGAATACGGCGGCATCAAGTGGGCAAAGGATCAGGAAGCAGAAAACAACCAGCAGGTAAGCTGGGGATATGGCGATGCACCGCGTAGCATTGACGAATACGTAGAGCGTTTCGTTGGACTCACAGGTGTACTCATGGATACCGAAAAGATCTGCGGTCTTTGCTATACACAGCTTTATGACGTAGAGCAGGAGCAGAACGGCGTATATTATTACGACCGCACCCCCAAATTCACCGAAGAAACGATGGATAAGCTCGCGGCAGTGCTGAAGCGCAAGGCAGCAATTGAGAAATAATATTTTACGCAGACGGCGAAAGCCGTCTGCGTTCTTTTTTATCTGTATTCTTCTCAACTTTTTTCTTTTTGAATAATCCATGCAGGCGAAATGGATTTACCTCAGATGTGCTTGCGCTCATTACAAAAAGCAATAGTCGAACGGCGCTAAAGCGCCGTCAAACATGAATACAAGAAAAGTATAGAAAAACATTCATTCAACAAAAGCAACAAAAGAGAAAAAGCAAACTATGCACCCTGCACAAAATTACAATTCTCCGACAAAAAATTCTTGACAAATCACCCATACCTGCGTATAATGGTTGGTATACCAATCACAAATTGTATACAAGAATACAAGTATAAGGAGAACCCCATGTTATATAAGAATCCTGCCAGCCATTTGCTGGAACAATCTCAATATAAATATTCGCTTCAAGACGTTGAAAAACCCAATCTGTATCGTGATATCTACTCTTACGATGAAATCCCGAAGATCGCGTTCAACCACCGCCACGTTCCGCTGAACACCCCCGAGCATATCTGGATCACCGATACCACCTTCCGCGACGGTCAGCAGTCTCGCGCACCGTATACCGCACAGCAGATCGTTGATATCTATAAAATGCTTGCCCGTCTCGGCGGTCCGAACGGTCTTATCCGTCAGAGTGAATTTTTCGTTTATACGAAAAAGGACCGCAAGGCTGTTGAGGATTGCATGGCGCTCGGTTATCAATTCCCCGAGGTTACCACATGGATCCGCGCAAAGAAAGAAGATTTCGCGCTCGTCAACGACCTCGGCATCAAGGAAACAGGCATCCTCGTTTCCTGCTCGGACTATCATATCTTCAAAAAACTCGGCATGACCCGTTCGCAGGCAATGGAGCATTATCTTTCCGTTGTCAAGCAAGCATTCTACGCAGGCATTCGTCCTCGTTGCCATCTGGAAGATATCACCCGTGCTGACTTCTACGGCTTCGTCGTTCCCTTTGTAAACGCACTCACCGAGCTTTCCAAAGAAACAGGAATCCCCGTTCGTATCCGTATGTGCGATACGATGGGTTACGGCGTTCCGCACGCAGGCGTTGCGATCCCGAGAAGCGTTCCGGGCATCGTATACGGCTTGCACCACTATTCCGACGTTACCTCCGAAATGCTCGAATGGCATGGACACAATGACTTTTACAGAGGCGTTGCCAACGCGACCACCGCATGGCTTTACGGCGCATCCGCCGTTAACTGCTCACTCCTTGGCATCGGCGAACGCACAGGCAACGTACCGCTCGAAGCGATGGTCATCGAATATGCATCTCTTCGCGGCGGCTTTGACGGTATGGATCCCACCGTCATCACCGAAATTGCTGAATATTTCGAAAAAGAGCTTCATTACGATATCCCGCCGATGACTCCCTTTGTCGGCGCAAACTTCAACGTAACCCGTGCAGGCATCCATGCCGACGGCATGATGAAGGATGCGGAGATCTATAATATCTTCGACACCGAAAAGATCCTGAACCGTCCTGCAGCAGTTTCCATCTCCAACACCTCCGGTCTCGCCGGCATCGCATACTGGGTCAACAACTATTACCGTCTTGCCCCCGAAGCGATGGTTACAAAGCAGGATGACCTCGTCATCGCCATGAAGACCGAGATCGACGCACAGTATGCCGACGGCAGAACCACGATCATGGGCGATGAAGAACTCGTCTCCATCGTTGAAAAGCTTGCTCCCGGCCGTTTCTCCAAGAAATAAGAAACGGAGAGCGTTTTCATGATCAGCAAAGGAACCGCTTCTTTGGAAGCCAAAGTATACAGCGAACTGCAGGATGCCATCCTGATGGGAAGCTTCAAGAAAGGCGAAGCGCTGACCGAGCTTGCCCTTTCGGAAAAGCTCGGTGTAAGCCGCACCCCCGTGCGCGGAGCGCTTAGCCGACTCTCCGAGGAAGGGCTCGTGGAGCTCATCCCCAACCGCGGCGCCGTCGTTGTCGGTATCACAAAAGAAGATCTCGTGGATATCTACCGCATCCGTATGCGTTTGGAAGGACTCGCTTCCGCGATGGCGGCAGAAAAAATTACAGACAAAGAAAAGAAAGAACTGATTGAAACGGCGGAGCTTTCCGAGTTTTATATCAAGAAAAACGATGGTGAGCATATCAAGGAGCTGGATACCCAATTCCATCAAACGATATACAAAGCGTGCGGAAGCCGAATGCTCGAGAAGGTCCTCTCAGACCTCCACCGCAACATCAAGGCATACCGTAAGGTCTCTCTGACCTCCCCTGTCAGAGCAAAAAAATCTGTAGAGGAACATCACCAAATACTCAACGCCATCATTCGCGGAGACGCTGCCGAGGCAGACCGTCTCACCTCTCTCCACGTTGAGCACGCGCTCACCAATATGCTCACAGCCATTGAAAATACATCCATTGATTAAATAGGAGACTATCATGGGATACACCATTGCACAGAAAATCATCAAAAATCACCTTGTTTCGGGCGAAATGATCCCGGGTTCCGAGATCGGACTTCGCATCGATCAGACTCTCACACAGGATGCCACAGGTACGATGGCATACCTTCAGTTTGAAGCAATGGGCACGAAACGTGTCAAGACTGAGCTTTCCGTTGCTTATATCGACCACAACACCTTGCAGGCAGGCTTTGAAAATGCCGACGACCACCGTTATATCCAGACCGTAACCAAAAAGCATGGCATCCGTTTCTCCCGTCCGGGCAACGGTATCTGCCATCAGGTCCACCTCGAACGCTTCGCCATCCCCGGCAAGACCCTCATCGG
>JBGVLA010000112.1:0-11804 GCA_045124015.1 Eubacteriales bacterium
CAAGGCGACCTTGCGGAGATGCTCGACGTGTCGCGCCAATCCGTTTCCAAATGGGAAACAGGAGCATCGGTTCCCGATCTCGATAAGCTGATCAAAATGAGCGATCTTTTCGGCGTTTCGCTCGATGCGCTCGTTCGTGAAGAAATGCCCGAAAATGAGCAAAAAATCGCAGAAAACACCACAAAAACCCCCAAAAATTGCGAAAATCCACAAAATATCGTCATCGTGAAAGAACCGTTTCCGACGCGAAAGATCATGGGTTTTATCTTCTTCGGCATGGCGTTCATTGCGTTTCTTGTGCTGATTTTTTTGGAACATGAATTGACATGGTTTGTGTCAGGTGTTCTTTGTGCGTTCGCTTTCATCTGCATGATTGCCCAAAAACATATTTTGTTTTATTGCGGTAGTTTTCTATATCTGTTTTTGAGTTTTTTTGCATTATCGAATGTGATTGAAATTCCGCTTTCTTCCAATTCCACTTTGGTTTTACCCATATTTGGCGTAATTGGTTTTATCCCCATGGTGATATGGATTTTGTATGAATTTCGAGAGTTCCGATTTTCTCCGAATCGAAAACAAAAGATTTTATTTTTTGTTTTTTGGGCGTTGTGGATTCTTTTCCCGTTTATATCGAATTGGATACCATATTTTCTTCTTATGGATTTGATAGGATTGTTTGTATTCCGAGTCGGATATCCCGCATGGCTTGGCGTTATGCTTGTTTTCACCGCCGCATGGATTCGTACCCATTCCGAAAAGAAATAAAACGAATCAAAATACCTCCCTTTATAGCGAAAGGGAGGTATTTTGATATATTACCGCTTATTTCTTGATGATGTGGAAAGCGAAACCGCCGATTTCGTCCTTCATATAAGCAAATTTGAGATTGCCCTTTTCATCGTAGGTTGCAGTGGATTCATCAAATTCGATGCCCATGCGTTCGAAATATTTTCTTGCGCGGTCGGGGAAGTTACAACCGATTGCAATGTGTCCGTGTGTGCCGCGGAACTGATAGTGCATCACTTCAAATTTTGTGCCTGCAAAGGTAGCCTTGGAGCGAACGTCGGGGTCAAGCATGAAGAGCTTGCAGAGAAGGTCTGCGGTCTTGGTTGCTTCTTCGATGTTGTCGCTGTTGATACCAACGTGAACGATCTCGAAGCCGTGCATGAGCGCAACAGCATTTCTGGTGAGCTTTTCGATCTCGTCGAATTTGCCTTCCTTGATGAGGGAATCCTTTACCATGAAAGAACCGCCGCAAGCAAGGATCTTGGGATTCTTGAGGTAAGAAAGGATATTTTCTTCGTTGATACCGCCTGTGGGCATAAATTTGAGGTTTGCATAAGGAGCGGAAACGGATTTGATGACATTGAGACCGCCAATGGCTTCCGCAGGGAAGAATTTGACAACGTCAAGACCGAGCTCCATCGCCTGTTCCATTTCGCCGCAGGTAGCGCAACCGGGGCAAACGGGAACACCCTTTTCGATGCAATATTTTACGATTTTCGGATTGAAGCCGGGGGAAACGATGAATTTCGCGCCTGCTTCGATCGCCTTGTCGACCTGTTCTGTGGTGAGAACGGTGCCTGCACCGACGAGCATATCGGGAAGAGCATCAGCGATATTTTTGATCGCATCAGCAGCAGCCGCAGTACGGAACGTTACTTCTGCTGCCGGAAGACCGCCGCGCATAAGAGCTTCGGCAAGCGGAACTGCTTTTGTGGCATCTTCGATCTTAATGACGGGGATAATGCCGATCTCCCCAATTTGTTTCAAAACATCATTCATTGGTATAACCTCCATATCACCGCGATGCGGTGTAAAATTTACAAGTTTCCATTGGTTTTTCATGCTTGCTGATAAAATTTTTTGAAAACATGAAAAATCTCTCTATATAATTATACAATATCCTGTTGCATTTGTAAAGATTTTGGTATATAATTTAAGATAGATTATTTGAAAAATTTGTGGCAGAGTCCACACAGAAAGGAAACATGAACATGAAACCCTTTATGGACAAAGATTTTTTGCTTGACAACGACGTGGCAAAGATGCTCTATCATCATTATGCGGCGGAAATGCCCATCATTGACTATCATTGCCATGTAAATCCCAAGGATATCGCTGAAAACAAAAAATACAAAAATATCACAGAGGTTTGGCTCGGCGGCGACCATTACAAATGGCGTGCCATGCGTTCCTGCGGACTTCCCGAAAGAGTTATCACAGGCGACGCTTCCGACTATGAAAAATTTGAAGCCTTTGCGACCGCAATGCCTTCTCTCATTGGCAATCCCCTCTATCATTGGTCGCATCTCGAGCTCAAACGCTATTTCGGCTATGAGGGTATCCTCTCTCCCGAAACCTGCGAAGAGGTTTGGAATATTTGCAATGAAAAGCTCGCATCTGACGATATGACCGTCCGCGAGATCATCAAAAAATCCAACGTCGTCCTCCTTTGCACGACGGACGACCCTGCGGATTCTCTTGAATATCATATCGCCATCCGTGATGACGAAACCTTTGACGTTCAGGTGCTTCCTGCGTTCCGTCCCGATAAGGTCATGGGCATCGACAAGCCCGGTTATACCGATTATATCGCAACCCTCGCAAAAGCAGGCAATGCTGAGATCAAGGATTATGATAGCCTCCTCTCCGTTTTGGAAGGCAGAATCGAATTTTTTGAATCTCTTGGCTGTCGCACCGCAGACCATGGCTTTGACGATTACGTAGCGTTCGCGGACGAGCTTACCGCAGAAGAAGCAGAAGCAGCTGCAAAAGTGATCTTTACCCGTGCACTCGCAGGCGAAAAGATCGACGCTGAGGACACAAAAGTCTTCAAGAGCGCGATGATCCGCTTCTTTGGCAAGCAGTACGTCAAATACGGCTGGATCATGCAGATCCACTTCGGCGCGCTTCGTTCGCCCAACACCATCATGAAGAACCTTCTCGGTCCCGACACGGGCTACGATACCATTCACGGTCAGAACTGCATCTACGCGCTTGCCAAGATGCTCGATGCTTTGAACCTTGAAAACGCACTCCCCAGAACCATTCTCTATTCGCTCAATCCCATCGATAACGCCGCTCTCGGCACGCTCATCGGTTCTTTCCAGTATACGAGCGAAGAAGCGGAAGGTCTCTGCTGTCTGCCCCCCATGCAGCATGGCAGTGCTTGGTGGTTCAACGATAACATCAAGGGTATGCGCGAACAGCTTGAAAATCTCGCAAACCTTTCCGCGCTCGGCAAGTTTGTCGGTATGCTGACAGACTCCCGCAGCTTCCTTTCCTATACCCGTCATGAATATTTCAGACGCATCCTTTGCGGTGTTCTGGCAGGCTACGTCGTTCGTGGCGAATATCCGCTCGATATCGATAACCTCGCGCAGATGGTCTGCGATATTTGCTATAACAACACCAAAGACTTCTTTGGCTTCAAATTGCTTTGAAAAAACGTAGGGGAGTCCCTATGTGGACTCCTGCCAATATTATAATTTTTTGAAAAGAGGTAACTGAAAATGGCAGAAGAAAAAGAAATGCAGGGCGCAGAAGCTCCTGCGGAATGTACACACGATTGCTCCACTTGCTCCGCAAACTGCGGTTCCAAAAAGCAGTCCATGTTTGAACCCATCAACCCCATGAGCATGGTTGGCAAGGTCATCGGCGTTGTCAGCGGTAAGGGCGGTGTTGGTAAGTCCATGGTAACAGGACTTTCCGCCGTTGAGCTCCGTCGCCGTGGCTATAAGGTAGGTATCATGGATGCGGATATCACAGGTCCTTCCATCCCGAAGGCATTCGGTCTTGACGGCATCTGCGAAGCCGCACCCCTCGGCGGTATCCTCCCCAAGGAAACCAAAACAGGCATCGAGGTCATGAGCGTAAACCTTCTTCTTGAAGACGTAACTTCTCCCGTCGTTTGGAGAGGTCCTGTTATTGCAGGCACCGTAAAGCAGTTCTGGACAGACGTTGTCTGGGGCGACCTTGATCTCATGCTCATCGACTGTCCTCCCGGCACAGGCGACGTTCCGCTCACCGTATTCCAGTCCATTCCGCTTGACGGCATCATCATCGTAACCAGCCCTCAGGATCTCGTTTCCATGATCGTGGCAAAGGCTGTCAACATGGCGAAGCTCATGAACATTCCGATCGTTGGTATCGTTGAAAACATGAGCTATGTAAAATGCCCCGATTGCGGTAAGGAGATTAAGATCTTCGGTGATAGCAAGATCGAAGAGGTTGCAAAAGAATACGGTATTCCCGTACTTGCTAAGCTCCCCATCGACCCCAAGCTCGCCGCTATGTGCGACGCAGGTACCATCGAGCTTGCTGAAAATGATGTTGCGGCTTCCATCGCTGACGCCATCGAAAATCAGCCTGCAAGAACACTTTGATGAAGAAAAAGGTATTGTTCGTCTGTTCCGCCAATACCTGCCGAAGCGCTGTCGCGGCGGCGATCCTCATCGAATACGGACACAGACGTTATGACGTTTCCTCGGCGGGCATTTATGCCCGCTCGGGAGAACCGATGCACCGCGAATGTGCCGAGGCACTCGAAGAGATCTTTGGGCACGGCTATTCCGCGTACAATCATACCTCCACCAAGTTAAATTACAAGCATCTTCAGGATGCCGACGTGATCGTCGGCGTTTCGGAGGGTTATGCCGCTATTTTGCGCGCGAATTTCAAAGAGGTCGCCGATAAGGTCATCGCCTTTGAAACGCCGATCTCGGATATCTCCTGCTTGCGCGGAGAATCGATGGTGAAAGCGGTAAAAACCATCCGTGATGAGGTCTTCAAGATGTTTTTGGAGGACGAAGATCATGATTGAAATACAAAAAATGACGGCGGCGAGCGCAAAAGCCGCCGCCGAACTTGAAGCCATATGTTTTGCTTCCCCTTGGAGCGAGGATGCCCTTTTGCAAATGGCAGAAAATCCGAATGCGAGCTTTCTTTGTGCGTTTTCGGATGGCGTTTTCGCGGGCTATGCAGGGATGCTTTGTGTGCTGGATGAAGGACAGATCTGCAACGTAGCGGTTTGTCCCGCATTTCGCCGTATGGGAGTGGGCGCCGCTCTGATGAAGGCGCAAGCTGAGACCGCGAAGATTCGCGGACTTTCTTTTATGACCCTTGAGGTGCGCGCAGGCAATTTGGCGGCGCAGGGTCTTTATGAAAAATACGGCTGGGAAAAGGTCGGTGTGCGTAAAAATTTCTACCAAAAACCGCGCGAGGATGCTTTTCTCTATAATTATTATGTAACGTAAGAAAGTTGGTTTTATATGCGTATTCTTGCATTTGAAAGCTCTTGTGATGAGACCGCGGCGGCGGTCCTCGAACGAAAAGACGGAAAACTGACCGTTCTTTCCAATATTGTAGCGTCGCAGGTTGCGATCCACGCGAAATTCGGCGGCGTTGTTCCCGAGATCGCAAGCCGCGCACATAGCGAAGCGATTTCGGGCATTACGTACGAAGCCTTGGAAACGGCAAAATGCACGATGGATGATATCGACGCCGTTGCCGTAACGAACAATCCGGGGCTGATCGGTGCGCTTCTCGTTGCGGTGAATTTTGCCAAATCCTTGGCGTATGCTTATAACAAACCTCTTATCCCCGTCAACCACATCAAGGGACATATCGCGGCGAATTACATCTGCCATCCTGAGCTGGAAGCACCGTTTATCGGCTTTGTCGCGTCGGGCGGACATACGTCCATCGTCCGTGTAGAAGATCCTCGTACCCACGTGCTGATCGGCGGTACACGAGATGACGCGATGGGCGAAAGCTTTGATAAGGTGGCTCGTGTCATGGGTATGCCGTATCCGGGCGGTGCGGCGCTGGATAAGCTCGCTTATGAGGGCAAAAACCCCGTCAAATTCCCGTCTGCGGCGGTGCGCGACGATACGCTCGACTTTTCCTTTTCGGGCATCAAGACCGCCGTTTTGAATCTCATCAACCAAGAAAAGCAAAAGGGTGGGGAGCTTCCCCGTGCGGATATCGCGGCAGGCTTTGTGGAAGCGGCGGTATCCAGTGTGATCATCAAGCTTGGTATGGCGTTTGACCGCAACCCCGATATGAAAACGCTCGTTTTGGCGGGCGGTGTCGCAGCAAACTCGCATTTGCGCGAAGCGCTGGAAAAATTCACGAAAAAACGCGGTTTGAATCTCTATATGCCGGACCTTTGTTATTGCGGCGATAACGCGGCAATGATAGGCGCTGCAGCATTTTTTGAATACGATATTGGAAATTTTGCAGACGTTTCCCTCAATGCTTATGCCTATTCGGTATGATGTCAAGATGTGAAAAAGACGAAATTTGACGATGCTTTTTAGTCAAATTTGTGCGTTTTTTAGAAAAAATTGTCGAGAAAAAACAGTGGAAAAGTTGAAAAACTTCCCACAGCGTTTTCCACAACCTGTGGAAAACAAAAAGCGCCTTTTTGGGAAAACCCTATGAAAATCAAGGATTTTCGCACATTTTTACCCATTTTTTGTGGAAAAACATGTGGGGAATGTGGATAAAGTTTGCGGAGTTTTCCCCAAAAGGGAATGTGGAAAACAGAAATCTCCAATGGATTTCCCATTTTGGGGATTATTGGAAAAGGTAGAATCTTGTCGAAATAACAGGATCTATACAGATTGGAATTGAATGGGAAAGGGAGAATTGGAAATTGAAGATCGAAATGAATTACGGGCGTGCCGTTTTGAATCTGCCGAGGGCTTGTGTGCCGTATCTTTCGGAAGCTACGGCGGATGAGATGCGCGTGCTTTTGGCGCTCGGCGTGGAAAACGAAAGCACGGTGGAATCGCTTTCCCATATGACAGGACTTTCCGAAGAAAGAGTGGCAAATGCGCTTACTCTTTGGAAAAAGGCAGGCGTTTTGGAGACCGAGGGCGAATGGCAGATGACCGCTCCCGAAAAGGATACCTCCCGTCCGTCTTATACGGGTGAGGAAATGGCGCGTATCGCAGAAACGAGCGATATCAAGGAGCTTGTTGATGTTTGCTCCGCCATTCTCGGAAAGACCTTTACGCCGACGGAATCGGAATCTCTCTTTTATCTGCGCGACGGCTTGCGCCTTGAGTTTGAATATATCGTCAACCTTTGTAAGCATTGCTATGATATCGGCAAGCCCTCTCTGCGTTATATTGAAAAGGTCGGCATCGACCTTTATGACCGCGGTATTACGACCGTCGGTGCGCTCGGCGCTTACATAGCGAACGAAGAAAAGAAAAACGATATGGAATATCGCATCCGCAATCTGTACGGCATCGGAGAGCGTGCGTTGACTCCCAAGGAGCAGGAATATCTCTCGATATGGACGGTGGATTGGAATCTGCCGTATGAGCTGATCGAGCTTGGATACAATCAAATGCTTGCCGCCATTGATAAACCGAAGTTTTCGTATGAAAACGGCATCCTCAAAAAATGGGTGGAGGCAGGCTGTCGCACGAAGGAGGATGCGGAAGCATACCTTAACAAAAACAAAGAAACAAAGGGCAAACCCAAAGCCAAAACGGAAAACAAACAGATCGGCTTCGACCTTGACGAATTTTTTGCCGCCGCTACGATGCGCGGAGAAGAATCGAGTGAAAATTAAGAAAACAGGTGGTTTCTATGGCATACAATCCCGAAAATTACAAACGAATTGCCGCGCAGTATAAGGATAAGAATCTGCGCGCCAAGCAAGCGGCGGAGGTGCGCCGTGCGGAGATTCACGAAAAGCTTCCGCAGGTCATGGAAATCGACCGAGCGCTTTCGCAAACGGGGCTTCGCATCATGCGAGAAGCCTTAAACGGCAAGGATGGGCTTGACGCACGCATCAAAAAGCTTGAGGAGGGCAATGCGCTTCTTCTCGAAGCCAGACGTGAAATTTTGCTTGCCGCGGGCTATCCCGAGGACTATACGAGCGTGCATTATGAATGTAACGATTGCATGGACGTGGGCTTTATCGACGGCAAAATGTGCAAATGTATGCGCCGTGCGCTCACGCTTGCAGGTTATGAAAGCTCAGGCGTCTTAAAGCTCATTGAAAAGCAGAATTTTTCGACCTTTGACCTCAAATATTATGACGGCGCGGAAAGAGCCAATATGGAGCGCATTTTGGCGCGTACGAAGCACTATGCCGCCACGTTTGACGGCAAGCATATGCGAAATCTGCTCTTTATCGGTACAACAGGACTTGGCAAGACCCATCTTTCGAGCGCGATCGCCAAAGAAGTCGTGGAAAACGGTCATGACGTCATTTATGAAAGCGCACAGAAGATATTTTCCGACTTTGAAGCGGAAAAATTCGGCAGAACCGCGCAGGGAGAGGATCGCACGAGCCGTTATATGACCTGCGACCTTCTCATCATCGACGACCTCGGTACGGAAATGCAGAGCCAATTTACGGTTTCTTGTCTTTATAATCTCGTCAATACCAGACTCATTGCCGAAAAAAGCATGATCATTTCCACCAATATCCGCAAGGAAGAATTGCTCTCCAAGTATACGGACAGAATCACCTCGCGCCTTTTCGGTGAATTTGAAATCTGCGTTTTTTCGGGCAAGGACATTCGCAGTCAAAAGCTTCTCAGAGGATAATATTTTATACGATGCTGTATGCTCCCTAGCGCTTGGGATGACGTGCAAGGTGAATGATTTTTGATCGGAGGGCATGAAAATGTCGAAAATTTTGAATGTTTTGAAGGAAAAATGGATGCTTTTTTTGCTCCTTGCCGCGCTTTTTTGCATCCTTTTGTACCTTTTCGTTCCCCGAAATTTGGGAACGCTTGCCGATATTCATGATGCGGATATCCAAAAGATCACTCTCTACGGCGTATTCTTAGATGAAAAAGAGGGCGATCTTATCATCGAACTTACAGAAGCGGAACAACAGAAATTTCTGGAAATGATGAAGAAAACATACGTGTTCCGCAATCCCATTGATAAGGAATATACCAAAGACGATTTCGGATATTTCTTTGAGTTTGCAAGAAAGCCTGTAAATCGCGATACCGTCCCCCCTCTCGTACATTATTTTACAGAGGATATCATCTCCGTAGACGGTGTTCAGTACCGCTTCTATGGTGATGCCTTTGAGGAATGGTTCGAGGAGCTTGTAGATCGAGATTGAATATGAAAAATGCACCCGCGAGGGTGCATTTTTGTTTTTTATCCGTTTTGTATCAAAAATGTTTCAATGACGGTTTGATAATGACTATCTTCCAAGCGAATATTCACTTGTTTGCTAAATTTTTCGGGATAATGTGTAGTTTGTGAATATTTGTCAAGATATTCCTTAAATAATTCCGAAAGATTTGAAAGCCCAATGGTTTGAAGTGCAATCATATCTTTTTGAATGGTTGAGGGTTTGCGATTTGAAAAATATGTTTTTCCGCCGTCTCCGCATAAAGTATCACAAATTGTTGCAACTTTGAGCGCAGTTTTGATGTAAGTGGGGCATGATGAAACAAATTTTGCTTGATATAATGTCAAATACACGTTGGCAGTGGGGATGTTGTTGATGTCGGAAAGCGCCAATAAATTTTGAAAAATATTTTCTTCGGTTTTTTGTGTATAGTATAATTGAGGATGTTTATTTTTCGCTGAATCGGAAAAACTTATAAAAAAATCCATTAACATCATCAATGTTTGAAAATCACTTATCGTTCTTAAATTTCGTGTTTGTTGAATGATATGTTTTGCGGTATCTCGGTTCTGCTTGATATCAATGTCAAAATAAAGGGAAAGACGCATGATGTGTATCAGAATTTCTGCATGATTTTCCTGTGTTTTTCTTAATTCGCAAAGCGCTTGAGAAAAAGCCAAGGCATCTTTGATATATATGGATTCGAACGGGCGGTAATATTCTCGTGTATTAACCGATTCCCGATTGCAGGCAATCAAATTTAAGATTTCTTTTGTTGCCATCATTAGCTCCAATACTTCCGATCCAGCGACCGAAATTGGATCGCTTCTGCAATATGTGCCGCCCCAATGACCTCACTGCCTGCAAGGTCGGCAATGGTGCGCGCCACGCGCAGAATCCTGTCGTATCCTCTTGCAGAAAGCCCAAGACGGTCAAACGCCTTTTTGAGAAGCTGTTCGGCGGCAGGCTCGAGCTTGCAGTATTTGCGAATCTGTGTGGACGTGAGATTTGCATTGCAGAAAAGATTTTGTTCGCCCGTGTATCGTTTGTGTGCAAAATCTCTCGCCGCATTGACCCTTGTGCGGATATCGGCAGAGGTCTCGGCTGGTGTTTCCGACGAATCTCCTGCAATTTCCGCATAGGAAAGGGAAGGCATCTCCACTTGGATATCGATTCTATCAAGAAGCGGACCGCTGACACGGGCAAGATAACGGCGGATATCGGTGGGCGAACAAGTACATTTCTTGGTCGGATGCCCATAATAACCGCATTTGCAGGGATTCATCGCGCAAACGAGCATGAAATTGGCAGGAAACGTAACCTTTCCGCTGACACGAGTGATGGTAACCTCGCCGTCTTCGAGGGGCTGACGGAGTACCTCCATTGCCTGCGTGGAAAATTCGGGAAGCTCATCGAGGAAAAGCACGCCATTATGCGAGAGCGAGATTTCACCCGGCGCAGGAATCTTACCACCGCCCGCAAGCCCCGAGGAGGACATCGTATGATGGGGAGAACGGAAGGGGCGCTTTGTGAGAAGTGAGGTGTTGGCTGGAAGCATACCTGCAACGGAATGGATCTTCGTCGTTTCGATCGCTTCTCCGATGGTCATTTCGGGGAGGATCGTCGGAAGACGCTTGGCGAGCATACTTTTACCCGTTCCGGGAGGACCGATGAGTAGCACGTGATGTCCGCCTGCGGCGGCAATTTCAAGCGCGCGCTTGGCGCGAAGCTGTCCCTTTACGTCGGAAAAATCCAGCCCTGCATAGGATTTTTCCGCTTCAAAAACGGATCTGTCAAAGACGGCAGGGGTAAGTGTGATCTTTCCTTTCAAATGTGCCAAAAGCTCTTTCACGGTCGAAACGGGATAAACGCGGATTCCCTCCACGATCGCCGCCTCTGCCGCATTTTCGGCAGAAATGAAAAGTTCTTTCATGCCGTTTTCCTTAGCCGCCATGCACATGGAGAGCGCACCGCGCACACGGCGGATCTCACCCGAAAGAGAGAGCTCACCGATGAAGCATTTGTCATCGAGAGACAGATTTTCGGGAATCGAGCCCGCACATTTCATGATGGCAATGAGGATTGCAAGGTCATAGGATGAGCCTTCCTTTTTCTTATCCGCAGGGGCAAGATTGACGGTAATTTCCGCATCGGGGAAAAAATATCCGCTATTGGTGATGGCGGCTTTGATGCGTTCCTTGGATTCCTTGATCGCCGCATCGGGAAGTCCAACGATATTAAACATGGGGAGTCTGTCGCTTGCATTACATTCCACGGTTACGGGATAGCCTTCAATGCCAAAAAATCCCGCACCAAATATTTTTGATAGCATTTTATTCCTCCAATGTGGATATACTGAATATGTTAGTATATATTAGTATAATACAAATTGCGTGAAAACGCAAGATGCTTTTTATAAAACACAGAAAACCATATGGAGGATATTCGATTTGATGCAGAATAGATTTACGGGCACTGCCAAAAACGCCATGCGCGAAGCCGCGAAGGAGGCAGGGCATTTTGGGCATACTTATATTGGAACAGAGCATCTTTTACTTGCTCTTTTGGAGGAGAAAAATTGCGTGGCAGGGAATCTGCTCGGCGCCAAAGGGATCACATCCGCGGCGATACGCACGTTGATCGGTGAAATTTCGGGTGTTGGCTCGGAATGTATTCCCGA
>JBGVLA010000113.1:0-7877 GCA_045124015.1 Eubacteriales bacterium
TTGGGGTTAGCAAGCTATGTGTTTAAGAATGTGTTTTTTGTAGGTTTTTCAGTGCCCAAATGTGTGGTTGAGAAGATTAGTTTTCACGATCTACGCCATGCCCGAGAAGGAATTTAAGCCATACAAGGGTGAGATTCGCAAGAGTGGCATGGGATTGCGGTACTATGATAAACGACCACCTCTACGAGGGGCGGTTCATTCCGAGAGTGGGCTGTAAACGCATATCCAAGAACGTGTACACCAAGACACGAGAGGAATGCGAAGAAAAGCTCGCAAAGCTGATCAAAACCATGAAAGTGGAAATCGCAGAGATGAAAAAGACAGCTAATGCTTGAACGCAAAAAGCCTTGTAAAATAAGGATTTTTGAGTGATTTTTGATGCTTTTTAATCTGAAATCACTGCTTTCGGGTGCTCTTACAAGCACTGTTTCCACGTAGTCCGAAGCCGTAGATGGTCAAAGGTGTGGTCAGGACAGATTCCGAGCCCTTATTTGTTTTCGAGAATCCACTCCAGCAGATCCTCATATTTCATCTCTCCGGCTGCAACTGCAAGACCAACTCTCGCCACGTCATCTACGGAAGGATGGATTTAATACTGTTGATCGCAATATTGGGGCATCGAATTGTTTTCAGTACTCTTTTCCTTTCTTGTGTTATAATATTTAATCCTTTACAACGATTTCCTCGTTCAGCCTATCTATCGTTTCATCAATCAGCTCGCGCTTCATAATCAAATATTCTTTGTGCCTTTGCAAGATGTGATTGGGAAGGTGTGGCTGCAATCCGTTGTCAATACAGTAATTGACGCATTGGTGCATGATATCAATAGAAAGCTCCATTCGATTCATTTTTGCTGCAAGTTCTACCCAAGCCAAATCTTTTTCGCAGTAATTCCGAATTCCGTTTGATTTTCTCGTAACACTCGGAATGATTCCCACGCTCTCGTAATAACGCAAAGTTTCACGCGATAAGCCATACATTTCGCTAACTTCCTTAATTGTCAATTCTCACACTCCTATCCTCTATAATCTCCGAGCCTCATTTTGAAATCTTGATATCCAAAATGAGATAATTGTGTAAATGTTCCGTCAATATTTTTTCTGTAAATATTGGGGAGTGGCATTCCATTAAAGGTATTATTTTTGCAAGTGGTATAAATCGCCATATCTCCAAACACAAGTAAATCACCGATCTGCAGCGGTTTATCGAAACTATATTCGCCAATTATATCGCCGGAAAGACATGTCGGACCGGCTAACCGATAGGAGTATGCTCCTTCTTCTGCTTGATTTGTACCGAGCAACGGCGGCGTATATGGCATTTCGATAACATCGGGCATATGGCAAGCAGCACTTGTATCGAGAATGGCGATTTTTATATCGCCATTCTCTACAATGTCAAGAACTTGGCTGATCAAGTAACCTGCATTTAGTGCAACTGCTTCGCCGGGTTCGAGATATACACACAAATCCCATTTTTTCTGTGCATGGAGAATAAGGCTTTCAAGCCTTTTAATATCGTAGCCTTCTTTTGTGATATGATGTCCACCTCCCATATTCAACCACTTTACACGAGGGAGAACATCTCCAAAATTTTGCTCAAATGATCTGAATGTTATTTCAAGCGCATCGGAGTCTTGTTCACAAAGAGTATGGAAATGAAGTCCATCGATCAAGGAAAGTATATCCTCGGTCATCTCCCGATCCCACACACTGCGAGTAACACCAAGTCGGCTACCTTTGGCACACGGATCGTATATCTCATGGCCTTCTTGTGTCGAGCATTCGGGATTGATACGAAGACCGATGCTTTTGCCATGCTCTTTTGCTTTCAAACCGTATTTTTTAAGTTGATTGATAGAATTAAATACGATATGATCTGCGTAACGGAGCAATTCTTCGAACTCATCATCACGATAAGCCGCACAAAACACATGAACCTCTCCGCTTGGCATTTCCTCTGCCCCCAATCGAGCTTCGTACAAACCGCTTGCTTCGGTACCTGATAGGTATTGCGATAAAAGCGGATAAAAATCGTAATTCGAGAAAGCCTTCTGTGCAAGCAGAATTTTGCATCCGGTATTCTCCATAACCGAAAACAAAATTTGAGCGTTTTCCGTCAAACGTTTCTCATCAATCACATAGCAAGGGGTTTGAAGATTCGCAAAATATTCCGATATGGGTTCATAGAGCAACCCACCTAATACAGCAGATTTCTTCATTAGTCTACCAACACGGGATTGTGATTTTCAATACGAGGCAGACCATGCTTGTCCAAGGCATCAAGGAACGGATCAGGATCGAATTCCTCAACAGTATAAACACCGGCCTTGCTCCACTTGCCTGTCAAAAGCATCAAAGCGCCGCACATTGCAGGAACACCGGTGGTATAGCTGATTGCTTGGCTTTTGACTTCCTTGTAGCATTCCTGATGATCGCAAACATTATATATGTAATAGGTCTTTTCCTTGCCATCCTTTTTACCCGTAAAGATACATCCGATATTCGTTTTGCCGTGCGTGCGCGGACCGAGGCTTGCAGGATCGGGGAGAAGCGCTTTGAGGAATTTTATTGGAACAATCTGTTGTCCTTCAAAGGTAATGGGAGTAGTAGAGAGCATTCCGACATTTTCAAGACAACGCATATGTGTCAGATAACTCTGTCCGAAGGTCATAAAAAAACGAATTCTTTTTACTTCGGGAATGGTCTGCGCCAAGGATTCAAGCTCCTCATGATGCAACAGATACATATCCTTCTGTCCGACGCAATCAAAGTCATACTCACGCTTAATGCTCATGGCAGGAATTTCTACCCATTTTCCGTTTTCAATGTAGCTTCCGGGTGCAGAGACCTCGCGAAGATTTACTTCGGGATTGAAATTGGTTGCAAAGGGATACCCGTGGTCACCGCCGTTGCAATCCAAAATATCGATGGTGTCAATTTCGTCAAATTCATGTTTTTTAGCGTATGCGCAATATGCCTGTGTAACGCCGGGATCGAATCCGCATCCGAGTAGTGCGGTAAGTCCTGCTTTTTCAAATTTTTCACGATATGCCCACTGCCAGCTGTAATCAAAGTATGCGGAGAAGCCTTGTTCTTCACATCTCTTGTTATAAATAGCTCTCCATTCGGGATCATCTGTATCCTCTGGCTCATAGTTCGCCGTATCCATGTAGTCGACACCACACGCAAGACAAGCATCCATAATGGTCAAATCCTGATAGGGAAGGGCGATGTTCATAACGAGATCGGGTTTGTAAGAATTGATAAGGGCAATCAGTTCCTCAACGTTATCCGCATTCACCTGCGCTGTGGTGATCTTGGTGGAGGTCTGATCTTTTAATTCTGCCGCAAGCTCATCGCACTTGTATTTTGTACGGCTCGCAATACAAATTTCGGTGAAAATATCGTCCACCTGACAACACTTTCTGATAGCTACACTGGCAACACCGCCACAGCCGATTACTAAAACTCTGCTCATTTTTTGATTCTCCTTTGTTATGTTTATTTTATAATCGTTCCTTTGATTGTATGGAAGCTTGAAAGAACTTCTATTTCAACATTATGCTGTTTTGCTGTTACTACCGATTGCTTGTGCAAAACCTGGGCACCTTGGTCTATCAGCAAAAGCATCTCATCATATGTAAGTGTTTCGTATTTCTTGGCGTTCTTTGATTTACGGGGATCTTCGGTATATACGCCGTCTACATCCGTATATATTTGGCAAGAATTTGCATCAAGCCAAGCTGCCAAGCTGACCGCAGTTGTATCGGAGCCCCCACGTCCAAGTGTGGTAATATTTCCTTTGTCATCCACTCCTTGAAATCCGGCAACGAAAACAATTTTTCCATGATTTAGAAGATTGGCAATCTTTTCTTTATCGATATCGTATATGACTGCTTCGGTATGGTTTGAATCGGTATGAATTCCTGCTTGCCAACCTGTGAGGCTGATTGCAGAGTATCCCATACCTTCCATACACATTGCCGCCAAAGATATTGAGATTTGTTCTCCGACGGACAATAGCATATCACTTTCTCTCGGAGAAGCGCTTGCATTGATTTCAAGCATTTTATGTATAAGGTGGTCGGTAGTATCTCCTTGAGCAGATAAAACAACGACTACTTGATTTCCCTCATCGTATGCTTTGGCAATATTTTTACAGATATTGCGAATTTTTTCCGCCGTCGCTACCGAGCTTCCACCGTATTTTTGTACGATTAACGCCACAAATATCCCTCCTTTTACTTATAAAATGCGAGAAGCATTTCTCTAACTATTTTGCAAGCCGTAGCCGTTGACGCCCCACTGATGTCAAGCATCGGAGCAAGCTCATTTACGTCAAATCCAACGATATTGGTCTTTGCAACGAAAAAAAACGCATTTAACAATTCCGTAAAGCTTACACCGCCCGCTTCGGGAGTTCCCGTTCCACAAAATACGGACGGATCAAGACAGTCGAGGTCGATAGAAATATATACGGGAGTTCCGTCTTTTTGTAATCTATCTGTCAATTCAGCCAATCCGTCGAAGTTGAATTTTTGCATATCCGTATGTTCTTTTGCAAAATTGAACTCCGATCTTTCTCCGCTGCGGATACAAAATTGATGGATTTTATTGTCGCCTATCAACTCACAGCAACGACGCATGACACAGGCATGACTCAATTTAGCGCCAAGATAATTGTCACGCAAATCCGCGTGAGCATCAAAATGAATGATATGAACGTCAGGATATTGGTCAAAAACAGCTTTTACTGCCCCAAGTGTTACAAGATGCTCACCACCAATCAAAAACGGTATTTTTTTATCGTTTATGATCTCTTTCGTTTTTAGTTCAATATCTTTAAGTGCCTTTTCCGCAGAACCGAAGCAAAGCTCCAAATCACCGCAATCAAATATATTCGTATCTTCAAGATCCTTATCCTGATACGGACTATATGTTTCGATACCAAAGCTTTCGTGGCGTATTGCGGACGAACCGAATCGCGCACCGGGGCGAAAGCTGGTTGTTGAATCAAACGGCGCACCGAACATCACGATTTTGGCATCGTTGTATTCGCTGTTGCAACCGATAAAGGTTTCTATATTTTTATTCAAAGTTCCACCTCCTCCAACATTTTTTCAAGATATGCCGGCAAATAGAAAGAACCGACATGTAACTTGGTTGTATAATATCTTGTGCTTAAATGCAGCTTTTTCCACCGTTCTTCATCGAAATCGTCAATCGGGTGGTATTTCTTGCTTGCAAAGCCAAACAGCCAATATCCTGCAGCGTATGTTGGAATGTGCGCTTGATATACGCGGCTGATTGGAAACGTATTTACGATTCGTTTGTGACTTCTTTGCATAGCATCAGCATCATGCTTATAAAAAGGACTTCCTTGCTGATTTACCATGATTCCATCATCACGAAGAGCATTATAACAAATTCCATAAAATTCTCTTGTGAAATATCCCTCTGATGGGCCAAACGGATCGTTTGAGTCAACGATAATTAAATCATATTCATCTTTGCATCGACGGATAAAACGGAGTGCATTGTCAAAATAAATATGTACTCTGCTATCGTCAAGTTTACAAGCGTTTTCCGGGAGATACGTGCGGCAGGCTTCTATAACTTGTCCATCCATTTCAACAAGATCAATGCGCCGAACATTTTCGTATCTCGTAAGCTCTTTCACAACGCCGCCGTCACCTGCTCCGATCACAAGTATATCCTGTGCGTTTTTATGAACTGACATTGGAATGTGAGTTATCATTTCATCGTAAATAAATTCATCACGCTCCGTGAGCATAACGTTACCGTCGAGAGATAATACTCGACCAAACTCGGGAGTATCAAAAATATCTATCTGCTGATATTCACTTTTACAGGAGTATAGATGACGATTTACTCTTAAGCTGTGTTTAACATCAGCCGTATGGCTTTCACTAAACCATAAATCCATCATTTCAGACCTCCTTCATCCAAAATATTGATATATTCTATTTGGGGATCTTCGGGACCGGTCATAGAACACCCCTTAGCTTTTGCATAGGTGATGTAGTCCAGAATTTCTTTTGTGATGCGTTCTCCGGGAGCAAGAATCGGGATACCCGGCGGATAACACATGACGAATTCACTACATACCAACCCTGCACTTTTATCAATCGGAATACTTTTCTTTTTAGCATAAAATGCTTCTTGTGGACTGCAAACCACTTCGGGGTCTATGTATTCCTGACTCAGAAGTCCATTCGAGTCTTTTATGTATCTTCGTCTGATTTCCGCAAGTGCACTCACAAGGCGCTCCAGCTCTTGCATTCTGTCACCGATGGATAGGTATGCTAAAATATTTCCGATATCTCCGAATTCAATTTGAATATCATATTCATCACGAAGAATATCGTATACTTCAATTCCGGCAAGACCAATATCACGTGTATGTATGCTTAATTTTGTAGGATCGAAATCAAAAATGGAATCTCCGTTGATCAACTCTTTGCCATAGGCATAATAACCGCCGATCTCGTTGATTTCCTCTCTTGCATATTCTGCCATTTCAACGACCTTGCGAAAAACACTTTTTCCACGCAAAGCAAGGTTTCTTCGGCTTATATCAAGGCTCGACATCAAAAGATAGCTTCCTGATGTAGTTTGCGTAAGGTTTATAATCTGCCTAACATGTCCTGCATTTACATTCTTTCCGATCAGCAATAGACTCGATTGTGTTAAACTTCCTCCACTTTTGTGCATGGATACTGCTGCCATATCTGCGCCAGCCGCCATTGCGGAAACAGGCATATTTTCTCCAAAGTAAAAATGTGTTCCGTGTGCTTCATCGACAAGGCACATCATATCTGCCTCATGAGCCATTTTTACAATAGCTCGCAGGTCGCTGCAAATTCCATAGTATGTAGGATTATTTACGAGAACAGCAACGGCATCGGGATTTGCCTCAATTGCCTTTTTTACCTGATTGCGACTCATTCCAAGAGAAATTCCCAAACGTCTGTCTACTTCGGGATTCACATATACGGGAATTGCACCGCATAGCACTAAAGCATTGATAATACTTCTGTGAACGTTTCTCGGCAGGATAATTTTATCTCCACGCTTGCAACAAGAAAGCACCATGCTTTGAACAGAGCTTGTCGTGCCTCCTACCATTAAAAAGGCATGTTCTGCTCCAAAAGCATCTGCCGCAAGCAATTCTGCCTCGTGTATAACGGATACGGGATGGCAAAGGTTGTCCAGTGGCTTCATGCTGTTGACATCAATGCTAACACATTGTTCACCGAGAAAAGCGGTAAGCTCCGGGTTGCCTTTTCCATGTTTATGTCCAGGAACATCAAACGGGACAACTCGCATCTCACGGAATCTTTCCAAGGCTTCATAAATTGGAGCTTGAGTTTGACTCATAAATTCTTTTTTCATATTGTACCTCAAAACAAAAAAACGCAAGCTGTAATTACACAACTTGCGTTAAATATCCAAATATAGTTTTGCCAGTTATCCCGATATCACGGCAGAACAAAAAAACAAACCGCCAATTCAAGTATAACCTCAAAAGACAAAAAAATATGATATTCGGCATACAGAGTCTATATAGCAACACTACTTTTACTACTCTTATTGACCATTTCACAAGTTTGCGTAAAAACGCATTTCGGTTATAAAGTAACCAACTTATAAAACTGAGCTTTTAACTCAATCAATAAAGCGGAAATCCGCTAATCGGCAGTGGACCCGGCTGTCCGTGTGGCCTCGACTCCAATTTGGAGTGGTCCTGTAAAAATCGCTTCAGACTCTGATGACAATCATCTTGTCTTGAAAAATGCCGTTACGATCATCGACAATAAATCGCAACGCACATATTATATCACTTGGAGTGCA